>CASFFI010000063.1 GCA_949293925.1 uncultured Christensenella sp.
GTCCATGGGGATTTAATGAAAAAGATGAGAGATTTATAAAAGTTAAGGAAGAAACAAGAAAGGCAATAAAAAATGCAATATCAATTAGATATAATACTTTTCTTTGTGGAATGGCTATTGGCTTTGATATGATGTGTGCTGAAATTGTTCTAGAGTTGAAGAAAGAAGACAAAAACATAAAATTAATAGGTGCTTTACCGTGTAGGAATCAAGATGGAAAATGGAATAAAGAATATAAAAAAAGATATAAATTTATTATAAAATAATTGATTATTAACGTTATATGGTTGACATACGCTTATTATTTCTGATAATATACTTTCTATTAAATGAAATATTATACAAATATTTTAGTTGGGAGGTATTATTTAATGTATAAAAAAATAGTTAGAATGAATTTAAATGAATATAAAGATCGTAAATACGAACATGAATATAATATACCTGTTTATGAAAAAAATTCTACAATTGACGAATTTAATGAAATTTTGAATATTTTTAAATCAGCTATAGAAAAAATTATAGATGAATCGTATAAGTTCTTCCCCTATTTGGATGAAAAGTGGTTAAATGAAAAATTAACTGCAATTACTGAATTGCAATCAATTGTAAAATATGGAAGCTATCCTACGTATGGTACAAGATCTGCTTATAAATTGGGCAAAATTGTAACAGGTAAAATTCCTAAGTATCGTACAAGCCTAGTTCGTTTAGATTTACTGCATATTGCAAAAAAATATCATCGAAACGGAATATACAAGTATATGGGAGGATTTAAAAAACTTTCTTCTATCTACAAAAAAGAGAGTGATACGCATATAGCGAAATTATTGGATACACTAGGAGATCTTTGTTCTATACCAATAACATTTAAGATTGCTAATAGATATGTAGAAATGTCTATAAAACAAATAGTAAGCAATCCTGTTTTACGAGAAGAAGTTTTTGAATATAATAAAGTACGACCACTTGAAGACATAGAATCACAAAAAGAAATAGAAAAATATCTTAAATTAAAATATGGACACACTTTTTTTGCAAATCTAGGAAAACCACTACCTGTTGATGCTAACTTACAAATTACGAATCCTGCTATAGTGATAGATGAGAGAATACAAAATTTTATAGATAAAATAAAGTTTGAGGATAGTGGAACTAATCCGATCGTTCAAAAAATTGAGTTAATTAATTTGTATTATTTTACTTTGAAATCATTACTAGCTGAATTAACAAAAAATAAAGAAATTTCTGAAACAAATGATGCAGATTATTTGCTTGAACAACTTCATGAATTAGAAAAAGAATTACCTAATTTTGAATTGCCAAAATACTTTTTTGAAGATTATTATGAACAAATATTTTTACCTCATGTTGATTGTGAACTTATTAAAGATTATAAGCACTTTATGGAGTATACTGAATTTAAAATTCAGCCAACTAAATATAATAAATATCTAAATGCATTAGACGGAAAGGCTGTTGATTTAAGCAGATATGCTGAAAAGAAACAGGAATCTTTTTCAAAAAGGTATAAAGATGACCTTGAAGTTTTAACTATAGAAAAAAATAAAATAATTGAGATTATAAAAAAAATTTATGCAATAATTAATAAGATTAAACAAAATAGAGTATGGACTAAAAAATCGAAAGAAGTATCGCCAGAAAAAGAAAAAATGTTAAATTCCATTATTGAAAATCTTGAAGAAAAAATAAAAAGCCTTAAAGGTGAACATTATAGTATACAAAATGGTGTAAATAATCCTTAGATTTTATATAATCAAAACTGAATTAAATTATTTAACTATTTTAATTTAGTTTTTTTCTTTAATTGATTTTAAAAATAAAATGTTGTAATTTAATTTATCAATTGTTATAAATTTAGAGATTTATGAATAGTAAAAATGGGAGATTATGAATTCAAAATGGACAAAATAACAATTTTATCTACAATAATGATTCTGTTATTACTTGTAATTATAGGTTGCATTATAATTTTAGCTTTGATGATTACTAAAGAAAAATCAGTGTTATAGTTAAAATTATAACATTTATATTTTTTAATTTATAATTTCCAAACAATGATTCTATTATATATAATAATATAAGTAAAGCTAAAATTATTTTAACTATTTTTATATAATTTTAGCAAAAATAAAAACCCTTTAAAACACTAGAATTTTTGCTAGTGTTTTTTCTTTTGCTGTCAAAATATCTATCCCTTGACGCTATTTGACAACTATGCTTAATTTATCAAATGACACCATCCACCATAGTTGATTTTGAACTGCCTAAAACTGATTAAATTTGTTTAAGTTTTTATAATTTAAAATCATAAGCCAAAATAGATATAGTTCTTGCTTATAAATATGCTAAAAAAAAGAAAATAATAAATATTTTTATTTTATAATTTTATACAAAAATAATAATTGTATGCTATAATATTTCGAGAGGATTTATGGTTTCTATGGAGCTATTGGCAATCATAAAATTCTTAAAAACATTATTGATGAATAAAAATCGGTATTAACAACAAATTTAACTAATAAAAGGGAGGAGGTATGCAATTAAGTTTATTTACGGATTCTTCAGATAATTATGAAGATATTATTTTGAGTTTACAGGAAGTTTACTTTAATAAGATTTTAAATGGGGAAAAAAAATACGAATATAGATTTAATTTTTGTAAAGGAAAGTCAAAGGCGTATGTATATTTGCCTAAAAATAAGCAGCAAATAGCTGGTGTTTTATATTTAGGGACTCCTATGTTGATGACCAAGAAAGATACTTGTGATTTATATGTTAAATGCGGTGATGGCGAATATGCAGTAATGGATGATTGGATTGGTGACAGAAAAGATTGTTATGTTATTCCTATAGAAAAGGCAATCCGGTTTGATAATCCTATAAAAAAAGAGGAACTAAAAAAATATGAAGAATTTTTAGCCCCACAAACATATTTACTTCTTAAGAATAGGCTGGTGTTGAAAGATTTTTTAAATAATTATGAAAAACAAAAGGGAAATGAGTATGTTAGATAAAAATGAAGTTTATTATAGCATGGGAGGTCTTCCGCAGTATTTTAGATCTTTGTGTGAGATGTTTGATTATAAGATTACAAATGAAACAAAAACGATAATTTTAAATACATCGTCACAACCCAATAGTATCCCACATCTAGGAACATTGACAACTTTAATGTCTGTATTTGCTCTTGCCGAAGAATTAAAAAAGCACTACAATCTTAATGTTCTTGTTCAATTCGATGAAATCGAATGTAGTCCAAGAGCGTTCGTTGAAGTCGATGGACATAAATATGTAAAGGCAATTAGTGATATTTTTGATGACGAAGGGGTTTCTATCGCTGAGAGAAACATGAAATATTATTTAGAAATCTTAAATTACTTAAAAAGTTTTTCTGGAGTAAATTATGTAATTAGAGAATATAAAGATTTTCAGCAAAAGAGTGCTATTCGCGAGGGATTAATTAAAGTTGTAAATAATCGTGATAGGTTTGTAAAGTTATTTAATCCAACAGATAAAAAATTACACATCAGAACAAAATGTCCTATATGTTCAGTTATGGATAAAGATATGCATAAGACGCAAATTAAAGAAATACATAATGGTAGTTTTACAATTACAAGCTATTGTTATGAACATGGAAATTACGAATTGACCGTTGCGAAAGATAATAATAGTTTTGTTGAAATCAATACTCAACTGAGAGATTTATTAAAAGGCTATTTAATAAGTAATGATAAAAAAGATACATTAACCGCAATGATTGATGGTGGTGATTGGGGAGGTTCTTGGGCTTTGCGTATACATGGTGAAGGAATGGCACTGTTGAATAAAAAGTTGCCTATAAGGCTTTTTGCTCCATTAATATTAGATAGATCGGGTGGAAAACTTTCAAAATCACATTATTTAAATGGTAAATCATATTCATATGTAAAAGAACGGTTTAATGATTATTTGAACTTTTATAAATATTACGGTGTTTCAGGTTTAAAAAAGTTGTATAAGGAAATATCGAGTTGGGTTAAAGAACCTAAAAAATATTTTAGAAATTATTCGATAGATTATATTGAAACTATCATGGAGGAAAATGAATAATGTTTACCGTTGGTGTTATTAAAGAAAAACTTAAAAATGAGAAGCGCGTAATTATTACACCAGCCCAAGTAAATGTTTTAGTTCAAAGTGGATTTCGGGTTTTGGTTGAACAAGGTGCAGGTTTAGGATGCAACTTTTTAGATAGTGATTATGAAAGCAATGGTGCTGAAATCGTAACAACGTCTATTGCATGGGAAAGGGCAGATGTTATTTTGAAATATAAAGCTCCTTTAGAAGAAGAATATCAATATTTTAGAGAAGGGTTAATTATTTGTGCCTTATTTCACGCGGAAAGCAATCCAAAACTTATTAAGGCTATGTGTGAAAAGAAAGTGACTGCTTATACCTTTGAATTTTTAAAAACAGAAGATAATATTTTCCCTATGGCTAAATCTGGTGGTGAAATTGCAGGTAAATTTGCAATCATTATGGGTGCTTATTTATTGCAAAAACAATTTGGTGGTAAAGGGAAATTCTTGGTCCAAACACGTGGAACTCAACCTTGCACAGTAGGGGTGATCGGCTATGGAAATGTTGGATCTGCGGCTATTAAGTTGGCGCAAGATTTGGGTTGCAAAGTAGTTTGTTTTGGAACAAATATCGCGAAAATGAATAAGTTGTCGATCGCTTTTAACAACAATGTTGTTTTTGTCGAAAGCACAAAAGAAAATTACAAAAAATATTTACCGCAAATAGATTTGTTGGTGGGTGCTATTTTAATTTCGACATACAACACACCTGCTCTTATAGACGAAAATTTAATAAGCTATATGCAGAAGGGATCTGTTGTAATAGATGTCACATGTGGATATGGGAAAGGATATTTGCCTTTTATTGATAAATATACCACATTAGAAAATCCTTATTATAATGATAAAGGTTTAGTTTATTGTAAGATAGATAACTTGCCTGCCGCATTTCCTTTAACTACGGTGGAGGCTTATACTAATAATGGGTTTCCTTATATAAAAGAAATGTTGAGCTTTTTGAAAAACTCTGAAAGACGTAATAAATTTGTTGAAACAGCAAAAATAATAGAAAATGGTAAAATAACCCACCCAATAATCAAGCAGCATATGAAGTTTTATGAAAATTAATTATAATGATAGAGCATTTTTTGTAGAATGCGTAGATAATGATGTTCAACTTGTTTTAAAAATCTTTAGCGATTTGAATTTGAGATGTTATAGAGTTTGTGAAATTCCTTGCAATAAGGACCGAAATATTATATTAACTAAGTATTGTAAAGAGTTGAAATTGTGTGACATTAATCATCATATTTTAAACGAAACTAGAAAAAGGCATGATAATATCGCAAACTTGTCTTGTCAAATTTGCGATATTACAAATATTTCAGAGATTGAAGCGGACATTATAATTTCACTTAGACAAGCTTTGCAAATGTTTTCATTAGACACTATGCGAAAAATGCTACTAAGTGCTAGAAAAAACAATAATTTAAAGTGGATGGTTTTTGATGTCTATGATTTTAAGTCTAAGATAAATAGATATTCGCCTTCTTATTTAAGGAAAGCTTGTCCTGTAACAAATTCTTTGAATAAAGAAATGTATATTAGGAAAAGTGTGGCTTTAGTAGAAGATAACTCGGTTATTTTGAAACATTATTACTATTTAAATAAAGATATAATTTATTTTCAAGAAATAAAGATGTTTAATCATTCTTTTAAAGATGTAGAGAGTTTGCTAGATGATTTAAAACTTAAATATACAACACCATGTAGGACTAAAAATTATAAAATATATCGCGTAGGGGTAAAATGATTTTAACAACAAAAGAGATTTCGTATTTAAGATTATATAAGCAAGGACTTATAAAAAAATTTAAAGACATTGACACGTTGTTTTGGCACATTGAAATACAATCGCAATCAGCGAAAGATGCACTTTTTAATGTAAATTCCAGGTTGATGGTTGAATGTGATTTAAATGAATTACGCAAGGTCGCAATTCGTATTTGGTATATTAGAAACACCCTTTTTTACATTTCTAAAAAAAAATATGAACAAGCTGTAGGTGTTAATAATTATATAGGGAACTGGTTTAATCGTAAATATTTATTCAATCAAAAAGCTAACGATGACTTTGATAAAATCAAAAATTACTGTTTACGATTTGAAAAAGTTTCGTCTACACAATTATTAGAAAATGATTTTAATGATAAATTTATAAAAAATTGGGGAGGTGTTTTTATTGAATTGACAAGGCTTGGCATCGTGTATAATAAAGAAAATAAATTTGTTGACATTAACAAAAGTCATAGAAATTTTGATTTTAGTATTGAAAAATTGATGAAGGATTATTTTAGAATATATGGTCCAGCAACTTTAAATGATTTTAAACATTGGTTTGGCTATTCATCTAAAAAAATTAATTTAATCTTTGAAAATATTAAAAGTGATTTTTTAATGTTAGATGATGGGAATTTAATTTATAAAGAAGATTTAAATTTGTTAATCAAACAAAAACAAATCCCCATTATTATATTGGGAAAATTCGATAATATTTGTCTTAGTTATAGCGATAAATCTTGGTTAATAGATCAAAGCAAAAAGAATGAAGTCTGGGGGAAAGCGGGTATAGTTGAAGCTGTTGTATTAGTAAATGGTAAAATAGTGGCTGTTTGGAGACAGCAAGGAAAAATCGTCAAAATTAAACTTGTCCGTTATTGTGATGATAATACGATGTTAAAAATAAAGCAGTCAATGAAGAAAAAATTTAAAGACTTAAAAACTGTGAGGTTTGTTGATGAGTTTTGATATTTATAGATTAAAAAAAGAATGTGATTACTTCTGTAATTATTATGGTCAAGAATTTGTTGAGGGGCTGGGAACAGAAGATATTTTGAAGTTTTTTGATAAATACTTTGTGGAAGGTGATTGGCTGGATTTGGGCGGGGGCTCATCATCTTTATTGTGGTGGTTGGCTCAGAAGTATTACAATAAAATTGATATAATAGATATTTCTCAAGAAGCTTTTTTTATAGCAGACTTGATAAAACAAAGTGATTTTAATAAAGGTTGTTTTCAATTCGTGAGAAAACATTACTATAATAAAAATTTGTGTAAATGCGATATGAATTTTATAGTAAAAGATTTTTTTAAAGACGAATTTGATACGTATAATAAATATCGAAATATAAGTCAAATAGGTCTACTTGGTTTATGTAAAAATAAAAAAATGTTCTTTTCAAATTTAACAAAAATTATAAAACTGTTAGCACCGCAGGGAGTAGTTATTAATGCAAATTGGTTATTTAATGATGTTTATTCAAAGAAAAAGGGGCTGGATAATTCTTATATAAATCAGGGTTTAATTTATGAATTTGCAAATGAAAATGGATTAAAAGTATTGGAATGTAAGTTCGTTGAGTTTAATGATGATATTAATTATAAAGGAGTTCTCATTTATGTTTTGCAAAAGTAGAGTGTCTTCTCAAAATATAATTGATTTGCATAATTGTCAAATTGATTTAAATGATATTGGAACAGTTCAATCTGTAATGAGTAGCATTATTGATAAATATAGACTAACATCAATAAAAACCATTTATCAGCAATTCCCGAAGCAGGGGATTACTTATATCGATATTTTAACGGAATCGCATTTAATAATACATACATGGCCGGAGATAAAATATGCAAGTATTGATCTATTTTCTTGTTCTAAAAAAATCAAAGTTGATAAAAATTGGTTTAAAAATCTTTTTAAGTGCAAAAAGATAAAATGTAGTTATGTTAAACATAATATAACTTAAAAATGATGGAAAATTAAATATTAAAAACGACATACCTGTGCTAAATCGAGAATTAGAAGATGAAAATGAGAATAAAGATGAGAGGAGATTGAGCTGCTGGAAAAATTACTTGGACAAAGCGAAAAATAAAAAGTTTTGAGATGTAAAAAAAGCCAGACAATTCGTCTAGCTTTTTAAGTGTGTGTTGGCTACTTAAAATAGGAAGTAGTAAAAATTATTGTCAATTGTTATTATCGTCAAATGTCGCATTATCTATATTACATGATTGATTGGTTTGAGGTGTTCTATTGTTTTTATCTATATCGTAGGTTAAATCTGTGCAAGAGAAACGACCGATGGCCACTGTTAGAGTCCACACGATCACCTGTGCAATTAAGTCAATTATTCGAATATAAGGAATTATGCTTAAAGGCAAGAAGATTGTGTTCACAATAATTTCTGTGATGCTAAAAACTAAAAAACAAATAGAGCAAGGAATAAAAATTATGACGAATAACTAAAAATACCATGTTAAAAATTTTACCGGATTAAAAAGGTTTTTAAGTTGGCCAAATATAATTTCTCGAATTCTTTATTTGTATGTGTTGATTGATATCACACGAGTTGGTGGTGTCACAGTCATTGTATAATAGGTAAACACTCCAATTAAACTAAAATTGTGAATTCCATTAATGTGAAGGGTGTTACAATAAGGGGATACATTGCAAAAAAATGTAGCATACTTTATAAAAAAAGTCAACCTAAAGTCAGGCATTTAAGTCTGTCTTTTTTTATAAAACATAGTAGGACCATTTGACCCCAATTACACAGAAATAGACCGAAATAGGTAGAAAATTTTAGTCTTTTAACTTTTGATAAAAAATGGTTAAAAAATCTCTATAATGATGATAGTTCAAAAATTAAAAATGGCTCCAAATATATAATGTAAATTTTGGCAAAAATAAAAACCCTTTAAAGTGGCTAAATGCCTTTATTTAAAAGGGTTTTATGGGCTTGGAGCTGATGATCGGACTCGAACCGACGACCTATGCCTTACCAAGGCATTGCGCTACCTACTGTGCCACATCAGCATAATGAA
>CASFFI010000064.1 GCA_949293925.1 uncultured Christensenella sp.
CTTAACACTTTTCCTCCTATTGACTTATGACACATTCGTATTCAATAGATGCTGTAGAATACAAAACCCCTTCTATAATCAGACTATAACAATTTGTTGAAATAAGGTTTACATTATTAGGCAATTTATTCAATGCTAGGGCTTTTACTTGTTCTAATTTACTGTCTTTTAAATTTTCCAAGTCATTTTGAACTAGTTTTGTTTTAAGTTCAAAATATTCTTTATATTCTCGCCTAATAGGTAATATGCCCAATACATTTTCAGTATAACAACTAGTTTCAAAAATAGCAAATTCTTTTTTATGAGAATTTTGCAAAATCTTAACATTACCTAAATAGACATCATACTCTTTATAAGAATTTCCTGTTTTATAAGTAACGATTTCAGACTCATAAGTTTTAATAGTTTCATTTAGCGTAGCTAAAGACTTAATCTCACAAATAGGCTTAACAGCTACTTGTTTTCCATCTGGATTTTCAATAAAAGGATAGACCAAAATATCTCCTGATTTTACAACATCACCCACTTTAACTGCCATTGTCCCACTAATCAAAGTGTAATCTTTAATAACTCCCGAAGCAGTTGCAATAATAGGCTTGAAATTCAAATCTTCTAAAATTTGTTTTTCTGAAATATTTATCACAATAGTAGTGCCCTGTATTGCCACACTACAATCAGCAATTTTGTCAAAATTATTTTTTAATATAGTTTCAATGTTTTTAGAATCAAGATTTTTTCTCATTAAAGTTTTAATGCCTGATTGTTTTAAAACGCTTATCACTTCGCTGTCATTTAATGAGTAATTTCCATAAACTTTAATATCCCATATAAATAAATTATAAATATATAAAGATGAAAAAAATATAATAACACCCAGTAAAATGCCAAAATATTTTTTGATAAATTTATCTAATTTCCTAAGTCCAAAAATTTCATAATTTAACTTTAGAACATTTATTAAATGTTCAACTTGTTTTAAGTCTTTGTTTTTTATAGAAAATGTAATAACTGTATCATTAATTTTTCTAACTTCATAAGTTGAAACGCTGTTTGATTGTATTCTCATTAACAACTTGTCTAAATTTAATCCAGACACTTTTAATCTAATTAAATAAGTCATAAAACGCTAACTCCTACAATATTACCCGACACTAAAGCAGTATTCATATCTAAATTTTTAATTTTCAAGTTAGACCCCATGACCTTGCAGGACTTTCTTTTTACAGAAAAAACAATTTCGTCATCTGCAAGACTTGAAACATTTGTTAAGCCTTCTAAATAAAAAAGTTTGTTGGAAATTACAATATATCTAAAATCTTGCAATCCTATACCAAATTCTTCTAGCATTTTGTCATCAAAACTATTAAAAAAACTCATATAAAATTATATGAGTTCAACTACTAAATATGATTGTAATTGATATTATATGTTTTTTAAAATAATTTGAATTTAAGTGTATCTACATACAACATTTTACTAATTTAAAAATGATTAATTAACTCACTTTATAATTTATTAAATTACAAAAAGAATATATTTGCTATAAATTTGTTAAACAAAACAGTAATAATTAAATAATTTCATAAACAATTATTTTATATAAAAATAAATTAATAATCTCGTCTATCTAATATAGCATAAAGGAAAAGTGCTTTTTTTCTTTTTGACATTTTTTTAAAATCATTTACGAAATTTTTATTTGCTTTCATTTTTGATTTTGTCAATTTGTTTAATTTTTCTAAATTTTGTCTAAATTGAAAATCAATTATTTTTTTGTCCGTTTCTTTTAATTGAACAGGCATTGGTTGAATTTTAGCATTCTTTTCGTATTTTTTAAACAAGTCGTTATTCTTAAATTCTTGATATAAAAAATCATTCATACCTACCTCATTCTGTTTGCCATTCTATCAGGAATTACTTGCGTACCGCCCTTAGAGGACGAACCACTTCCCCTAAAAGGATTCCCAGAGCCGAACCTTGAGAATGGGTCGAAGTCATCATCATCATCGCCATCACTATCTTTACCTGATAACGAATTTCTAAGATTAGTGTCTGCCATAATGTTTTGAAGTTTATAATAATCTAAAACGCCCATTTGCCCATCTTTAAAAGCCTTTGCCATAGCCTTGTGAACCTCACTTTCACTAGCAAGCAAAATTGCTTTCATCTCTTGAGTTTTTGCTTTCATCTCTTGTTCTCTAATCTGAGCCATTATCTTTTTTTCTTCTGCTTTTGCTTTATTAATTTTAGCATTAGTTTCTGCCTCGTTAATTCGCATACTTTCAGCAATATTTTGACCTAAAGTTATACTGTCAATATCTACAGACACCACTTCATAACAAGAATTTTTCCCAATATTTTTTGACATAATAAAATTAGACATTTCTATAGGATTTTCAAGAACTTGATGATAATTGTTTGATTTACCTATAAATGCTACAATTGCTTCCCCAGCACGAGAAATGATAGTGTCAATATTTACTCCATCGAATTCTTTTGCGATAATTGATTTTAAAGTTATCACAGCACTAGATTTAACTTCCATACCATCACGACTTATTGCCGAGACAGTGTTAGTTTTAACAATTTTTGGAATTATAGAATTTTTTATAATATCAATTAAATCTCTTTTAGCGAGGTCAATCCCTATTGCCGTTTCTTTGCTAATACCAACATTTAAATTTTTAGCGAGAATTAAACCATTTACCAATTTATAAATATTTCCCTTTGCTAAATAATGTGCTTCTAATTCATCTAAAGAAATGTCTATACCACTTTTTTTAGCAGTGATAAAAACTGACACAATTTCTTCAAATTCAATTTTTCGCATTTTCATACCTGCTAAAATTTTCATAGGAATATGTACATTAGAAAAAAGTGCCTTAAAATAAGTTTTCAAAGGCACCAAAAAAGCAATAACCCCTATAATCCCTATTAATATAATTAAAAGAATTACTGCAAAAATTATCATTATACCACCGCCTTTACAACAGCCAAACCATTTTGAACCATAGTAACTTGAATTTTAGAACCAGCCTTTATATCATCTTTATCAAAAGTAATTGCGTTATAATTTACATTATTTATTTTAATTATACCTTGCAAACCTATATCAGTAACAGCAATACCATATAAATTTACAATATTTTCTTCGATTTTGTTAGGAGAATTTGAAGAACTATCTTTATTTTCAACAGATTTTTTGCTTGATTTTTTTGATTTTTTTTCAGGAACTACTTCGCTTTCATTATCGTTTTGAAAAGCCAAAAAGCCTTTAATTATATTTAATTTTTGTAACACTATAATTATTAAAATAGCGACAGCTAAAACAACAAAAATAATCAAAGCAATAAGCATTGCATCTACATAAGAATTACCTTCTACAATATATGCAACCATACCTGCTATAATGAAAGCAACACCAATTTTGCCTGATAGACCAAAATTCCCTCTAAAAACCTCTATAAAATTACAAGCAAAACCAATGACAAGTAAAATGCCACTTAACCAGCCTATACTACTAAAAAGTTCATTTATCATACTCCCCTCCAAACTCACTTTTTAAAATTATAACATAAAAAAAAGACTTGTCAAGATGTATTTAAATTAAATTTTATATTATATAGTATTTATGAAATTGAAAAAAATAGTGATTATGAATATACTAACAGAATATGTCAATTCATAATCTATTAAACAATTTTTTACAAATTATACTAATTCTTTTAACTTTTATATGAAAATCAATAAGCAAAAATAGCAGTGTTAACAATATAACATGAAAATTTTAAAATCAATTGTTATTAATTTTAATAAATCAAGTATTTATATAAAATTTTATAAATTTAGTAATAAAAAATAAAAAATATGACGAAACATCTAATCATAAAATTATTAGTTTACAGTAACTTTATATTTAAATTAAAGATTTTTAATAATTGATTATTTATGTCTGACAATAATACTCTTTTTTATATCATAATATGGCATTATAAATTGATAATATGTCTTTACAAAACAAAATTGTTGTGATATAATAGTTTTATTATTTAGGAGAAAATATGCCTGACCCGTTACTGAGTGTTAGATTTGATTTTAGTTCTGTCATACAAATTGTGGCAATAATTCTACTTTTAATATTTTCAGCATTTTTTTCAGCGAGCGAAACCGCTTTTAGTACTTCAAATCTTGTAAGAATTCGAAATTTAGCCGATGAAAAAATAAAAGGTGCTAGAAAAGCATTATATATAATGAACAATTTTGACAAAACATTGGTTACTATTTTAATTGGAAATAATTTAGTCAATATTTTAAATACTACAATCTGTGCCTCACTGTTCATAAATTTAATAATTAATCAAACGGTTGCAAATTTAGTAAATACAGTTTTAATGACAATAATTATATTGACATTTGGTGAAATACTTCCAAAATCTATTGCAAAAAGAAATCCAGAAAAAATTGCCCTTCGTTTTTCTACAGCAATGTATATAACCATGAAAGTATTAACTCCGCTTAGTCTTGTGTTTGGTGGAATTCAAAAATTGTTTACCAAAAAAATCAAACAAGGTGATACTCCGACTGTAACAGAAGATGAATTAGAAACAATCATTGATACAATGCAAGAAGAAGGTGTAATTGATTCATCTAATGCTGATATGATACAAGGGGTATTGAACTTAGAAGACAAAACAGCGTATGATATAATGACATCAAGAGTTGATATGGTTGCTGTAGAAAATTTAGACAGTGAAGAACAAATTGAAAAGATTAAACAATTATTTGTAAAGACGCATTATTCAAGACTACCAGTTTATGAAGGTGATAAAGATAAAGTTATAGGAATACTTAACCAAAAAGATTTATTTAATGCATTAGTTGATAACAAAAAAATAAAACTAACCGACCTTTTAACAGAACCACTATTTGTAAGTGAAAACTTAAAAGTTGACGACTTAATACGAACAATGCAAAAAGATAAAAAACATATGGCTATTGTTTTAGATGAGCATGGAGGTACTAGTGGACTAGTCTGTATGGAGGACGCGTTAGAAGTTATGGTAGGTGAAATTTACGACGAACACGACGATGCAGAAGATATTGTAAATAAAATCGAACTTGTAGATGAAGATACTTATATTATATATGGCGAAGCGGAAGTTACTGATCTGTTTGAAACTTTAGGAATAGAACATTTGCCTAAAACAGACTATACAACTGTAGCAGGATTTATATATGAATTAAGTGAAAATTTACCACAACAAGGAATGATTTTAACTTATATTGCAAATGATGACATATTAGACGATAATGACAATTACATAACTAAAAAAGTAGAGTTGACATTTACATTAATTGAAGTAGAAGACAACCGAGTAAATAAAGTAAAATTAACTGTAAAAGATATAAGTGATAATGAAGCAGATAGTATATTAAACGACAAAAAAACAGATGAAAATTAATTCATCTCTTTTTATTTTTTTTATAACGTCAATAAATAATTTTTATCATTGTAAATTTATATTTATATAGAACTTATCAAATTATTAAAAGGGTGTTAAGACTAAAATTAATAATGTTATAAAATATGTTTAACACCTTGCTTTGAACTCTGTTTATATAGTATTAATTTCTTCCCAATACAAGCCACAACTTCGCACGAAAGTTTCGTTGCTATTTCAGCCATTTCATCCATCGTTGGTTTATCTTGACTAGGATTTAAAGAAATTTTTATAAGTTCTCTATCAAAAAGTTCTTTACCGATAGTTTCATATACATCTTTTGTAAAACCATCTTTGCCTACCCATACGACCGGTTTTAAACTTTGTGCCAAACTTCTTAATTTTGCTCGCTCTTTGCTATTTATCATAATCACCTCTATTATTCGTAATATTCAAATTGTAAATCTCCAAATTTTAACGTATCACCAGGCTTTACACCTGCTTTTTTTAATTTATCCATCACACCATCTGCTTCTAATTTATATTGAAAGTATGCAAGGCTTTGTGGATCACTAAACACAATTCCCCTTTGTAAATTTTTGATATATCCGCCAGTTACAACATAAACTCCATCATCATCTTTAGTTATTTGTAGTGATGAGGTATCTTCAATTTTTAAAGCGGCCTGTTCAACTTTTATAGGCTTTCTTTTTGGTAATTTTTTAAGTCTATTATACACTTCGTTCAATAAATTTTCTACATTCATTTTTGTTATAGAACTTATCGCAAATATATCACCTTTTACCACAGTCTTTAAATCGTCAATTACAGATTGTATATCATCTACTAAATCCATTTTAGTTAAAACTACTATTTGAGGACGCTTTGCTAAAGATTTATTATATTTTTTTAATTCTTCACAGATTAATAAATAGTCTTCTTTTGGGTCATTTCCATAATAAGAAGAACCATCTATTATATGAAGAACTAGTCTAGTTCGCTCAATATGTGCTAAAAACTCATGACCTAATCCTGCCCCTAGACTTGCACCTTCAATAAGCCCTGGAATATCCGCAACTACAAAACTATCGCCATGCATTTTGACTACGCCTAGATTTGGTTCAAGCGTTGTAAATTCATAATTAGCAATTTTAGGTTTAGCGTTTGATATAACTGACAAAAATGTGCTTTTCCCTACATTAGGTTTTCCAACCAAAGCGACATCAGCAATGAGTTTTAATTCAAGTTCAACTGTGTACCAATCACATTCTTCACCTAGTTGAGAAAAACTAGGAGCTCGCCTTGTAGGAGTCTTGAAAAAAGAATTACCTTTTCCGCCTCTACCGCCTTTTAGTGCCAAATAGGTTTGACCATCTTCATATAAATCGCATAAAACTTTGTGCGTACTATTATCTTTTATAACAGTGCCAATAGGTACATAAATTATTTTATCTATACCATCTTTACCTTTGCAATGATTTGAACCCCCTGCAAGACCATTTGTGGCTTCAAATTTTTTAACGTATTCAAAATTTTGTAAAGTATTTAAACTTTTATCAGCAACAAAAATAATACTTCCCCCATTGCCACCATCACCGCCGTCTGGGCCTCCCAAAGCATTCATACCATCACGTCTAAAACTTACTTTACCACTTCCGCCATTACCGGCTTTAATCTTAATTTTAACTTTATCAATCATAATGTTATTATAGCACAATATACAAAAAAATCAATTAAAGATAATATATTTGATAAAAATTATAATATATTTAAAAATATTTGCAATTTAAGTAAAAATATTGTAAAATGCTTATACTTAGATAAAAGGATATAATTATATGTCAGATAATGAATCATTAGAAGAAAAAATCAACCCACATAACACTAATTTTGCCTACGATTATTATTTTCTTGATTTAGGAAATATCATAAGTTTAGATGTATCATATATTGAAACACTAAACAAATGTGTTAACTCCAATATGCATTATGTTTATGAATTTTTGTCATTTGTAGTAAAAAGCTTACAAGAGTCGGGTTTTAATAAAAAGTATATAAAAAATTTACCCAATTCAGAGCAAATGATAAAAGATGTTATTAAAAGCAAAATTTTAAAAATATTAAAAAGATATATAAAAACTCCAACAATAGTTAACGAAGAAAATATAAAATCTAATAACAAACTTATGCAATTATTAATGAAAAATTTCATCAAAAAAAATCAAAAACATTTAGCATTACTTACTTTAAATTTTTTAATTGATCCTATTATATCAAATGGAATACTAACTCCTAGCTTGTATGAAGAATTACAGCAAACTAATAATCAAGATGATTTTGCAAATAAATATTTTAAGTATTATTTAAAAGCAAAAATATCATATATAAAAGAACTGATGGAAGAATATAAACAAATTAATTCAAATACAAATAGTAAAGAACAAATAAAAGGAAAAATAGAACATTGGTTAAATTATATTGGTTTATTGCTTACTGGAAATAAAAATATATTATCTGATGATAATCAAGATAATAACAAATTAAACTTATCTGATGATTATAAAGATATTGAAAAAAAATTTAAAGATTTAATAGAAAGCGTTAAAAACAATAGGAAAGATATTCAAAAAATTCTAGATGAATTATATGATGCCTGCGATAAATTAATACAAAACGATATAACAGTAAAAAACAATGAATTTTAGTTCATTGTTTTTTAAATTTTTAAATCATTTTTTTATTAAATTAAACATTTTTCTGCAATAAAATACTTTAACGATTTTTAATGTTTTTTGTAGATTTTTTATAATATTTGCAGATATTTTTCAATTCACAAATATCGCATTTAGGATTTCTGGCGGTGCAAATGTTCCGTCCAAAACTAATTAATTGATGATGTGTTTTTGCCCTTGTCAAAGGCTCTGTATTTTTTCTAAGAGCCATTTCAGTTTCATAAGGTGTTGCGTTATCGTTTACTAAATTAAGCCTTTTTGCTATACGCAATATATGTGTATCCACCGCTATTTCATCTCCATTAAAACAATTTGATAATACTACATTTGCAGTCTTTCTGCCTACACCGCGTAATTTCATTAATTCTTCGCGTCTTTCAGGCAAATTCCCATTATACTTTTGTATTAAGTCGTTTGACAGCTCTAAAATAGCCTTTGCCTTAGCGTGATACAAACCACAAGGTTTAATTATTTTTTCAAGTTCTTCTAAATTTAATTTAGTCATTTCAAAAGGATTTTTTGCTTTTTTAAAAAGATAATCTGTTACAATATTTACTCTTTTATCTGTGCATTGTGCGGATAAAATTACAGCAACTAACAATTGATATGGAGTCTGATAATTTAATTCACATTTAGCATCTTTACAGACAACGTCTAAATAACTTTTTATCATTCGCATTGATTTATTCATTAATGCGCCTCCGCCCAATTGTCCCCATAAGAAACATCTACATTTAAATGGACTTTTAACTTAACAATATCATACATACAATCATAAAGGATTTTTGACACTATTTCTACCTCGTCTAAAGTAGCATCAACAATTAATTCATCATGAATTTGTAATATCAACTTGCTTTTTAAATTTTTTTCTTTTAGCGAATTGTAAACTTTTATCATCGCCATTTTTATTATATCTGAAGCAGTGCCTTGAAGTGGCATATTCATAGCAACCCTGCTTGCAAACTGCCTAACCGTATAATTTGATGAATTTATTTCTGGAATGTGTCTAATTCTTCCAAACATAGTTTTCACATAACCATATTTTTTAGCAAAATCTACACTTTCTTCCATAAAAGTTTTTACTTTAGGAAAAATCTCAAAATATTTATTTATGAAATCTTTTGCTTCACTTCTTGAAACCCCAATATTATTTGAAAGCCCAAAATCGCTAATACCATAAATAATTCCAAAATTCACAGCCTTTGCACTTCTTCTTTCAAATGGTGTAATTTCAAGTTTATTGTATATTCTTCTAGCAGTTTCAGTATGAATATCTTCGCCTCTATTAAATGCATTTATCATATTTTCATCTTGCGACATATCTGCCATTAATCTTAGTTCAATTTGATTGTAATCTGCTGAAATAATCTTCCCATTTTTGAATCTTGAAATGAAAATTTCTCTAATTCTTTTACTTTCATCATCTCTTGATGGAATGTTTTGTAAGTTCGGTTCACGAGAAGAAAGTCGACCTGTTGAAGTCAACTTTTGTAAGAATGTAGTGTGGATAAAATTGTCCTTATCAATATATGCTTTTAATCCGGTCAAATAAGTTGAAATTAATTTCATTACTTTTCTGTGCCTTATGATTAAAGGAACAACTTCGTGTTGATTTATAATTTCTTCTAATACTTCTATTGAAGTTGATTTTTTACCCTTGTATTGCAAATGCAATTTTTCAAACAAAATTTCTTGAAGTTGCTTTGGCGATTTTATATTAAATTCAATTCCTACAATGTTATAAATTTTGCTTTCAAGCTCATTTAATTCTTCTAAATATTTTTTTTCATTTTCATCTAATTTTTCAATATCAACCTTTATGCCATTACACTCCATATCAAAAAGCACAGGTACTAATTTTGTTTCAATATTTTCAAATAAATCCCAGGCATTCATTTCTTTTAATTTTGGGTCTAATAGATTTTTTATAATAATCAAATTTAAGGCGGTTTCATTTCTAAGATTAAAAAGTTTTAAAACATCAGGAAAATTTAAATTTGCTTCGGTTTCATTAGAAATATAAACTGCAAGTGAAACATCATAAAAATTTATTAAATTTATAGAAAATTCCTTTAATTTA
>CASFFI010000065.1 GCA_949293925.1 uncultured Christensenella sp.
AACTTTTGTTGTTACCTTTTAAATGAATTTCCGAGAATCTAACTAAAATTACTTGCATAAATTATCCTTTTAAACATCTAATAACCCCAATTTTTAAATCAATTATCTAATATAATCTTAATATAAAATTTATAACTTAATATTAATAATATAACAGTAGCATATTCATAAGATAATATTAATAATCAAAAATATCAGAAATAGCAAAATTATAAGTCAATACTAAACTAATATCTCATAATAGCATATTCATAAGTTAAATATTTAATAATCCTGAATTTTTAAGTCTTGAAATTGCGTTCATTAGTCCGATTTTTCCGTGTTCATATGTTAGTCCACCTTGCATATAAGCGATATATGGCGGTCTAATAGGTGCATCGCATGACAGTTCAATTGAAGAACCTTGATTAAATGAGCCTGAAGCCATAATAATTTTATCACTGTAACCTGCCATAGGTGAAGGTTCTAACTCTACATCGCTATCAATTGGACTAGAATATTGGAAAGCTTTGCAAAATTCGATTAACTTTTTTTCATCATTAAATTTTATAGATAAAACAATATCAGATGATAAATCTTTTTTAGCTGGCTTGCATTCATAACCTAATTTTGTCATCACGCTACTTGCAACCGTTTGAGTCTTTCTTGCTTGTGATACAATGTGTGGGCTTAAAAATAACGCTTGAAAATATGCTTTGTAACCCATTTCATACGAACCTACACTAGAGCCCAATGCAGGAGATGTTAATCTACAATTAATTAGTTCAATCAAATCTTTTTTACCTGCGATATAACCACCAGTTGGGACAATACCTGCACCTAAATTTTTAATCATAGAGCCTATAATTATGTCCGCTCCTACATCAGTTGGCTCTTTTTTTTCTGTAAATGCTCCATAACAGTTATCTACTACAATTATACTTTTAGGACTAATTGATTTTATAATTTTACAAACTTCTTCTATTTGGTCTATATTTATGGCATTTCTAAATGAATAACCCCTACTTCTTTGTATGTAAACAACCTTAAAAAATTTTTCTTTTAATCTTTTTTTAATGCTATCAAGATCAAAATACTGATTAGATAATAAATCAACTTCTTCGTAACTTATATTATAGTCTTTTAGACTTCCAATATCTTTTCCTTTCACGCCAAATAATACCTTATCTAGTGTATCATAAAGTCTACCCACAATAGATAGCATATTATCATTTGGTCTAAGTAAACTTAAAAGAACATGTGAAATACTAGCAGTTCCACTTGCAAGATATGGACTAACAATTGCATCTTCAGTGTTGAAAACACACGAATATAAGTCCTTAATTTTATTTTTTCCAACATCATCATCACCATACCCAGATGACCCTATAAAATGCATAGGTGTTACAGAGTATTGGTTAAAAGCATTTAAAACTTTTAATTGATTGTAAAAAGCAATATCTTCAATTTTTTTAAATTCGTCAATGCAATCTTTTTCACAATCATCAATTAAATTTATAATTTCTTTATCAATTTTAATCATTTATTTCCTCATCTTTAAATTTTATATAACAATAAGGGCAATACCAGCCACCTTCTACGCTTTCTAGATTTGCACCACAATTTTCACACTTTACCTTTTTTAATACTTTTTCTTTTTTCTTTATTTCATTATGAGTTAATATTTTTCCATCAAAAATAAAGCCTGTCAAATAGCCTTTTTCAATACATTTATTGATTTTAGATTTAATAATATTTTCATTTAACTGAAAATGTGTTGCAAGCGAACTAACAGATAAAATGTTTTCTTTTTCTATTACTTCTATAAATCTAGATAGCGATGAAATTTCACCATATTGAACCCAAGCTATTGGTGTCCCGTAAAATCCCAATACTGCAAAAATTATTCCCATAGTCATTAAAATCCAATTTTTACCAGCAAAGATTACTATCATAGGTACACAGACTATTAGCATTATCGTAAAAATTAATGAAGTGATAAATAATTTGTTTTTTGCTTTATTTAATTTTTTCATACTACTTTCTCCTCCTTTTGAAATACTTTTTTAAATTATTAATTATATGTCATCAATATGTTTTATATAAATATAGTTATGATAAAATGATATTGTAAAATCTAATTTGTAATAGTATTTAATCGCAATTTTTGATGAAATATAATTAATAAATTAAAATATTGAAATTCTTTATAATGAAATATCTAACTAAATTCATTAAAACTATTTAGTAATTATATCATATCAAAGTTTAATTTGTAAATTCTAAAAAAGCATTTACTTTATTTTCTGCGTCAGAAAAACCATTAGTTATATCTAATAGTTCTACTCCCTCTATTGTTTTTAAAAAAGTAAGTTGTCTTTTACAATAATTCCTTGTGTGTTGTTTTATTAGGTTTATTGCTTTTTCTTTAGTTATTTCTTTATTGATGTATTGCATAGATTCTCTATACCCTATACTTAACCAACTTTGACTATCTTTGACTTTTGTTTTAGAAAACAAATCTTCTGCTTCTTCAAAAAGCTCTGCTTTAACCATTTCGTCCACCCTTTCGTCTATTTTTTTGTATATTTTTTCTCTATCTTCCACTAGTGCTATTGCCAACACATCATATTTGTCCGTAATTTTAATAACAGATTTGTTAAATTCGTTTGGGTTTTCTAACAATTCTAAATACCTAATCACCCTTTTTACATTATTGTAGTGAACTTTACTTGCTAACTCGTCTGAACGTGAATTTAAAATATCCCAAACAAATTTGTTCCCTTTTTCTTCTGCTAAAGATTTATATTTTAACCTAAAATCATTATTTGCCTTTACATTCCCAAAATTATAACCAGACATTAATGCTTTTATATACAGACCCGTACCGCCACAAATTATAGGTAATTTACCTCTAGTTATAATATCATCTATTAATTTATAGCAGTTTTCTACAAAATCGCTGACAGTAAAACTTTCATCAGGAGATACCTTATCTATTAAATGATGTGTTATACCTTGCTGCTGACTTTTTGTAACCTTATTCGAACCTATGTTAAAACCTTTAAAAACTTGAACGCTATCTGCCGATATGATTTCACCATTAAACTTTTTTGCAACTGATATAGCAAAATTAGACTTACCTGTTGCGGTAAGTCCTGTTATTATTAAAACTTTTTTTAAACTATTCTTTTGAACCATTTTTCTATGGCACTCCTTTTTATAGTGGTTACTATTGGACGCCCGTGCGGACATAAAAGCACAGGTTTTGAAATATCTAAATCTTTTAATAGTGTGTTAATTTCTAAGTCGTTTAATATCATTCCTGACTTTACAGCCGATTTACACGCCTTTGTCGCTAAAAATAGATTATAATCTTTGTCTAGATTTGGTATAGTTTTTAAATCCGACAATATATTTTCAAAAAATTCTTTTAAATTTATATCTTTCATTATAAGCGGTACACTACTTACTCTTACTATGTCATCTGCTATGGCATCAATGTCAAACCCCATATTAATTAGAGAATCAAACAATTGTTGCAAAAATTCCATCTCTTTTAAACTAACTTTCATTGTAAAAGGTATTAAAAGATTTTGTATAACTAGTGATTTATTTTTTACCTGTTCTTTTAATTTGTCAAATAACAATCTTTCGTGTCCTGCGTGAAAATCAATTAACAATATATTATCATCTTTTTCAAGTATTAAGAATTCATTAAATATAATTCCCACTTTTTTATATGTAGAAAAATTATATTCTTCTAAAAATTCCATTTGAGTAGCATCTTTGAACTTATTTTTATCTAAGTAGTTTTCGTAAAGGTTGTTAAATTCTAAATCACTTGTTGAACTATCCTGATTTATGATATTTTCATCATTTGTTTGATTTTTTTCAAAATTATTAATTAATTCTATATTATTTTCAAAATTTTTTGCATTATTTTGTGAATTTTGTAAATTATTTTGAAAATTTAATGGAACTCCTTCACTTTGGGAAAATTTTAAAGACCTATCATTCATCTTGTTTCCTATTGAGATTTCTGAAACATTTTTAAAAAAATCATCTTTTGTATTTTCACTAATATTGAATTCGCTTTCGTTCTGTTCTTTAGTCAAAAAGGGCATTTTTTCTAATTCATTATCAAAATTAGGTAAATTTAAACTTTTGAAAATGTTATTTCTCACACTAGTATAAATTGTTGCAAAAATTGAGTTGGGATTTGAAAATTTGATATTCAATTTGTTTGGGTGAACATTTACATCAACTTCTTTAGGGTCCAACTGCAAACTTAAAACATAAAAAGGAAATTGTCTTTGCATTAAATACTCTTCATACGCCTTATATATTGCCTTTGAAACAGTTTCATCAATAACATATCTGTTATTTACCGTCAATGTCTGATAGGTTGTGTTTGGCTTTGAAAAACCCACTTTTGAAAGATATCCATACATTTTCAAACCAAATTTCGTTTCATCAATTTTAATAAGATTTTGTGTAGTTTCTTCTCCATATACACAATTTATGGCAGATAATAAATCTTTACCAACACTGTCAAAAATTGTCTTGCCTTCAACTATATATTTAATTTTTTTTGTTGGATTTGATAAAATTATCCTTGATACAATATTTGTGATTTCATTTTCTTCGCTTTTAGGTTTTTTTAAGAATTTTCGTCTTGCTGGTGTATTGAAAAAAAGATTTCTAACTTCAATTTTTGTGCCAATACTTCCTGCCACCCTAACAGGCTCAAAGAATTCTCCACCTTTAA
>CASFFI010000066.1 GCA_949293925.1 uncultured Christensenella sp.
ATAGTGTTTTGTTTAAACTTACAAATCATTATAATTAAGTTTATTTAAGTTTTTAAATAATTCTATTAAATTAGATTTAATGTAAAAAATAATCTTAATTAATTTCGTTTTGCTTTAAAAGTTTTATTAAATCGTTAAACTGAGTAAATTCCCAAAAATGATGGGAAATTTCCATTTCTTATAACATAATTTGCAAGTTCTCTGTATTTTGACAGAAATTTTACTGATACGCCACACGAATTTACGATATTTCTAGGAGTTGAAACTATCTTGGCTTCTACTGATTTATTTGTTATGCTTCTATAAAATGATAAAGCATCTGTTCTATTTTTAAACACCGCTACTATATACATAATTTCTCCTTTTGTAACTTATAAATTCACAATATGAATCAAATTTTCATAATGTTAAATATGATATATTTTGATAATGGAGCAACAAGTTTCATAAAGCCAGAGTGCGTTAAAAAAGCAGTTAAAAATGCTTTGAATAATTACACTGGAAATGCGGGCAGAAGTTCGCACGAAATTGCTAAAATGACGGCACTTCAAGTATTTGATACCAGAGAAATATTAAAGAAATTTTTGTCTGCAAAAAATTATGATGTTATTTTTACGAAAAATTGTTCTGAAGCATTAAATTTGGCAATTCTAGGGAGCGCAAAACGGGGTGGTCATATAATTACAACTACTTTAGAACACAATTCGGTACTTAGAACTGTTAAATATTTAGAAAATAATTTCGATGTGGAAGTAACTTTTATAGACCCAAAATCTAGTGCGGTTAGTGCAAAAGAAATCTTTCAAAAATTCAAACCAAACACTTATATGGTAATAGTCAATCATATTTCTAATGTTACTGGTGCAATGTGTGATATTTATGAAATAGGGCAGTTAAAAAAAATTAAAAACTTTTTATATCTAGTTGATGGGGCTCAAAGTTTTGGCCATACTAAAATAGATTTGACTAAAGCAAATGTCGATTTTTTCACGCTTGCAGGGCATAAAGGTGGACTTTCCATAACAGGAGTGGGTGCTTTAATAGTTAAAAATGTTTCTGGACTTCAACCTATAAATTACGGAGGGACCGGAACGGATAGTATAAACTTAATTCAACCACACAACTTTTCAGAAGATTTTGAAGTGGGAACGCTACCCATTATACCAATAATAAGTTTAAAGGCTGGAGTAGAATACTTAATTAAAAATTTCGATGAGATTCAAAAAAAAGAAGAAAGTTTAGATAAAATGTTTATAGAAGGATTTAAAAATCTTCCAAAAATCATCACATATTTTGATGAACAAAATGTACACGGAGTATTTTCTTTTAATCTAAATGGTTTTTCATCTGAAGTCATCGCTGATTATTTGAATAATTATGGTATTTGCGTGCGTTCGGGCTTGCATTGTGCACCGCTTGTTCACAAAAGATTAAAAACAACTAAAATAGGAGCGGTAAGAATAAGTGTTAATTTTTTCAATACTTTAGATGAAGTAAAAGAATTTTTCGCCGTATTAATCAGTTTAATAGATAATTTAAAGTAACATAAATAAAAAAATAGATAATTTAAAGTAATATAAATTTAAAGTAATATAAATAAGAAAAATAGATAATTTAAAGTAAAACAAATAATTTGCTTATTAGATCAATCTAATAAGCAACAATAAAATAATTAATAAAGGTAACCATTTTAAAACCAATAAATTAAGTCACTACAAAACGCAAAGAGTGTAATATCAATTTAAAATAATAACCTTTAAAATAATAAATAAAGATTAAATTATTTTGAAACCAGCAAAAAATAAATTCTACGTATTTAGTAAAGTTTTTTTGTTTAGTTTTTAAAGTATTTAAAAATATTAGTCTAACGATGAATATATCATTATGTTAAATTAAAATCTATTAAAAAGTTTTTATAAGTGTTTATTATAATTAACATCTTAATCAACATCTGTTAATGGTCTAAATTTTATTTGATTATCAATCTAAATTATCTACTAAATTAACTTATAAGGTCAAATTTTAATCAAATCGCTTGCAAATTGTTTAATTTATGTTATAATAGACTGAAATTATTAAAATGTTATGTTTTAATATTTACTTGGAGATAGTATGTTTAAAAGCAATTTGACTTATAAAATCTTATTTTCAATTATACTTGTCTGTTTGCCACTTATGATGCTTGGTAGTTTGGATTCGCTAGGACCAGCAATTACAACAATATTCTTGAGTATTATTTTAATTTCAAGAATTGCAATAATGTTTTTAGATAGAACAGAAAAAGGTATAAAAACTTTAAACAATATTTTGGATATAGTAATTTTTATTGTAGTAGCAATTTACTTTGTAGTTTTGAAAGAAATTAATTTGCCTTTGTCTATTGTAGCAATTATTTTTAATACAAGTTATTTAATATTAAATTTGTTATTCCAATTTGACAATAAAGTATTACAAGTATTTGATTATTTTTATGAATTTTTATTAGTAGTATTTATATTTTTGTTAACTTTAGGTTCTATTCAGACATTCGGTGTTATAATTGTAATGATTGGTACAATCTTCGGAGTCGCATTGCAACTTTATGATTTGTTTATGGACAAACTTAAGAAAAAGTATAGACGCCATACTGCTAAAAAGAAAATGAAATAGGAGAAAATATGTTTTTATTATCATTAGTTGAATTTATAACAAAAGAAAATGTAATAATAGGTTTTATAATGATGGTGGTAGGATTAGCTCTTGTAATGCTTGCTAAAAAAATTACTATCGCTGTAAAATCAAATAAAGAAATCAAAGAAGACGATACATTATTAAATGTTTTGAAAATCATAGGCTTAATTATGCTTCTTGTATCGCTTGTATTGATAGTATTGCCATAATGGAACATTATTTTATTAATAAATCACATAAAACAAGTGATTTTTTCTCTTTTAACGCTGATATTTGTGGCATTAAATTCACTTTTAATTCATGTGAAGGTATTTTTTCAAAATCGCATATTGATTTAGGAAGTTTGCTTCTTATTAAAACAGTCTCTAAAATGGATATTTATGGAGAAGGATTAGATTTGTGTTGTGGTTATGGGGTTATTGGCATTGCTCTTGCTAAACTCAAAAACCTTAAAATTGATATGTGTGATATTAATGAAACAGCAGTACAATTAGCTAAAGAGAATAAGATTATAAACAATGTTACAAATGGAATAGTAAAAGTAAGCGATGGTCTTTTAAGTTTTAATAAATTGTATGATTTTATTGTTAGCAACCCACCTATAAAAGTCGGAAAATCTGTAACTTTTAGGCTTTTAAATGAAGCATATAAATCTTTAACTGACGGCGGAAAACTAATAATTGTTATAAGAAAAGATAAAGGTATGGAAAGCGTAAAAAAATATTTACAAAGTTTGGGTGCAGATGTATCAATTATAGCAAAAGACAAAGGATATTATATATTAGAAACAATTAAGATTATTTAATTTCAACAAAAATATTATGCTTATAATTAAATTTCAAAATAAAAATTAATAAAAAAATTCTAATTAAGATTTTAATTTAGTTACAAAATATAAGTAAGTTTAAATAAAAATAAATTTAGGGGTATATATGGGATTATTAAAAAATGTTTTATTTAGTTTAGCATTAGCATTATTTTTAATTGGTATTGCTGTTGTCGTTTTTCCATTGCTAAATGTTTTTGAAATAAATAACAGTCTTATAATTGGGCTGATTTTAATTGCTGGTTCAATACTTTCATTGATTTTTGCTTTAGTTGTTAAAATGTTTTATGGGCCAAAAAGATTTAAAAGCAAATATGGACTTCATATGGAATTAGAATAATTATGAAATCCTTTTGCTTTTTTTTAGTGTATATGTTAAAATAAAATAAATTAGGGGTAATTATGGAGAGAGTGAAATTTATTTATATGCAAAGAGGTATAAAACCTTTACAAAAAGAAAATTTGTTTAGCATATTTCAAATTTTAATTTGTGCACTTTTAAGTATATTTATACTTTTACTTTTTACAGCACAAAAACAAGCATCTATTGAGATTACAAAAACACAATTCTTTGTTAGTATCCTATCAATAATCTATAGTATGATTTTAATGATTTGGCTACTTATGAGTATTATAAAAAACACATTAACGCTAAAAAGATTAAAAAAGGAAAAAAATTTCCAAAAAGAAATTTTAAAACGAGGATACCTAAATTATAATTTATTATCAAATGCTTATTTTGTGTTTATAGAAATTTTAAAATTTGTACTAGTGATTTTTTCAACATTAGTAACCACTTCAGTTTTACTTGAATTTTTCTATGGTCTAGAGTTGTACGCTACAAATATAATGTTTTATTATCCGCTTTCAATGCTTATAAGTTTGACTGTTATAAAATTAATCAATAGCGTATTAAACACAAGAAGATTAGGTATAAAACAAGATAAATAAACCGAAAGGTTTTTTTATTTTATAATGCATAAAATGTTATATTTATAAAAAAATATATCTAGGAGATATTATGAAAATTGCAATAGTCACAGGAGCAAGTTCTGGTATGGGTAGAGAATTTGCACTAAAACTCGATAAATTTGGTTTAGACGAAATTTGGGGAATAGGTCTGGAATCTATTGAGTTGAATAAAATGGCAAAGGAATTTTCGACAAAATTTGTCCCTTTATCAATAGATTTGACTGATGACAAAAGTTTTGAGATTTTAAAAGAATTATTAGACGAATCAAAGCCTGAAATATCTTGGCTTATAAATGCCTCTGGTTATGGTAAATTTGGGCGATTCGATGAAATAAATATTGATACTGAACTTAATATGATTGATTTGAATTGTAAGGCGACAGTTCATCTTACTAGGCTTGCATTATTGTATTCAGTTAGAGGTACAAGAATAGTTCAATTTTCTTCAGTGGCGGGTTTTCAACCAGTGCCATATATGAATGTTTATGCAGCAAGTAAAGCATTTATATTAAGTTATTCAAGGGCATTGAATGTAGAATTAAAATCAAAAGGAATTTCTGTTACATGTGTTGCTCCATATTGGACAAAGACGCATTTTTTTGATAGAGCAGAGGTAATAAATTCTAAAACTAACAAAAAAACAATATCAAAATTTGTAGTAATGTATGACCCTAAAAAAGTGATAGATAAAGCATATAATGATGCCTTAAAAAGAAAAGAATTGTCCGTTTGTGGTTTTGTCTCTAATGCACAAAACTTTATGACAAAACTTCTTCCGCACAAGCTTGTTATGAAAGTTTGGGGAATGCAACAAGGTTTTGACAAAATTTATAAAAATACAAACGAAGATATATAGATTTTTAAAATAGCATAATTTAATTTATTTATTTTTAAATTAGAAAATAAAAATAATCTAAATAGTAAAAAAATAAAAGGGACTTAACAAATATAAGGTCCTTTTTAGTTTATACATAAGTGAAAAATTACTTTTTTTTAAATTTTTGAATTTAAATTTATTCTGTTGTTTTTGAGATTATAATAAAAAGGAACTTTCACTTTAATGTATAGAGTTATTTTACTTTGTTGTATTCATGATAATTATTATTTTAATATTTAATAATTTATTGGTACCCGTAAGCGGACTCGAACCGCTGTTGCCGCCGTGAGAGGGCGAAGTCCTAGGCCACTAGACGATACGGGCAAAAATTACCCTTTTATACTAACATAATAATCATAAAATTGCAATAGTTTTTATTATGTTTTGTTGCAATACTAGATTTTATTTTGGTATAATTAATAAAACTTATGAAAAAAATTTTTAATTTTAGGCCCATGCTTATTATATTTTTTGGCTTGCTTGCGGGAATTCTGCTATCAAGCCTTATTTTTTGTGATATTGTGCAATTTTATATAGGCATTGGATTTTTTGCTCTAATACTAATAATAATGTTTATTCGCTTCGGGTTTAATAAGCGAATGAAGTTGTTATTAATTGCTTTTATTATTGGTGTAGTTAGTTGTTCAATTTCTTTAATTTCTAATGTTTTAACTCCTACATTTTCAGGTGAAGTAGTAATTTCTGGAAGAGTTTTAGAAACTTCTGTATATTATGAAAAATCTATGACAGTAGTATTAGATAATGTGAAAGCGAATGATAAAAGCATCTCAAATATTAAAGTTTATGTTAATGACGATTTTAACATATTTGAAAAAATTACTCCTGATACGGTTTTGACTTTTAGTGCAGAACTTGAAAAAATTACTTTTACAGATAACTTTTCATCATCTCTATCTAATTTAAGCGAAGGAATAGAATATACTTGTAATGTTGATTATTCCAAAATAGAATTTTTAGGTGTTGATAGCAGTGTTAGAACAGAGATAAAAAATAAAGTTTATTCAAATTTGAGTCCGCTTGGAAAATTTGCTGATTTTGCATTTAGCAGTTTGTTTGGCGATAAAAGTGGTCTTTCAATTCAATCTAAAGATATTTTCAATATTGCTGGTATTGCACATATCTTGGCAGTATCAGGTTTACATATCAGTATAGTTTATGGAATTTTAATTTTTATTCTAGATAAATTAAGATTAAAAGAAATAATTAAATTTTTTATTATTGCATTCGCTTTGTTATTTTATGCATATCTTTGTTCGTTTACGCCGTCTGTTTTAAGAGCAAGTATTATGTGTTTAGTTTTACTGCTTGCAAGAATTACAAAAAGGCAGTATGATAGTTTAAGTGCACTTTGTTTTGCCGGAATTTTAATAATACTATTTAGTCCGTTTACCATTTTTAGTTATAGTTTTATATTGAGTTTTGCTAGTGTGTTTGGTATTTTATGTTTAAATAAATCAATTTTCCGTGCGTTAAATTTTGTTCTTCCAAGCAAGGTTGCAAATGTAATTTCGCTTTCAATGTCAGCGTATTTAGGTGTGTTAGTAGGGTTAATATATGGTTTTGGCAATATTCAAATATTGTCTATATTAGTAAATGTGTTGGTTGTGCCTATTTTTACAATTTGCTTTGGATTTATATTTGCTACAACTTTAATAAGTTTGATAATTCCTGTTGTGTCCACAATTTTAATTATAGCAAAGCCCGTTTTAGCATTAATAGAATACGTATGTGTTGTTGTCAGCACTATCCCATTTGCAATTGTTCAAACTAGTTCAGTAAGTTTTATTATTATGGTTTTATACACTGCAATGATTATACTGATTTCAAGATTTTCAAATATTTACAAAGATTTTAAATGGGTGATATTAGATATTTATATGGTTCTATTTTGCATTAGTGTTATCTATTTTTAAATTTTCAAAATTTAATTGAAAAATGTTAATTCTGTGTTATAATAATGTTATGAAATTTGAACTTTTAAAACAATCACTTAAAAAATCTATTGAACACTCATATAAATTGGTGGGTGATGATAATTTTTTGATTTCTAAAAGTATTGAACTTATTAAATCTCAAGCAGTTGATTGTTTTGAAGAATTTAATGTTCAAGTAATAGACGAACAGATTAGTTTAAATCAATTACAATTCTCTTTAGAAACTTTGCCAATGATGGCAAAAAGACGCTTCTTAATTTTTAAATATTTAGAAAATTCTTATTTAAAATTATTAAATGATGCTATAAAATATGAACATATTGTTAAAGTATTTGTAAATCCTACAATTAGTGTTGATGGGGTATTAGTAGAATGTAGTGATGTATCAAATGAATTGTGTCAAAAGTTTATATTAAATGAAATTGCAAAATTTGATATAAGTATTGAAAAAAATGCTATTGACACAATTTTAAAATTGACAAATAACAAATTAGGTGTTATAAAGCAAGAATGTGATAAATTAATCTCATACGCTAGAACAAAAAAGACTATTACAACTGATGATGTTAAAAATATAGTAATACCTAGCGAAGAGTATTATGTTTACACATTGTCTAATAAAATAGATGAAAAAGATTTAGAAAATATGTCATCAGTTTTAAATGTATTATTAAAATCAATGGACGCTATCAATATCTTTAAATTTTTAGGTAGTTATTTTAGGCGTATGTTTTTGATGTGCCTAACAAATAATGATAACGAAATAATATCAATATTTAAAAATTTAAAGTCGTTTGCAATTAAAAAAGCAAGGCATTATATTTTATTGAACGGTAAAAATTTTTATATTAACAGATACATAAAGTTTGTTGACCTAGACTTTATGATTGTGTCTGGTAAAATTTCAGCGATTAATGCTCTTTATGAAATTTTATTTTTTAATTAAAAAATTTTATAAATTTTGTAGGATATATTTTTTTAATGTCTAATAAGTATTTAAACGAGGTAAACAATTGATAAATAGAGGTTTTGATTCAGATTTTTTGGCAAAACTCAAAGAGAGAAATGACATTGTTACAACGATTTCTAAATATATCACTTTGCAACGAAAGGGTAGAGGCTATTGGGCGTGCTGTCCTTTTCACGGTGAAAAAACACCATCTTTTAGCGTTAAAGAAGATGGTCAATTTTATAAGTGTTTTGGCTGTGGTGAAAGCGGTTATGTAATTACTTTTATTGAAAAATTTGAAAATGTAGATTTTATGACGGCGGTCGAGATTTTGTGCAAAAATGCAGGTATGGAAATGCCGTCCTTTAAAGGTAATGAAGAAATTGAAAAGAAAAAAAAGTTGCGAGATAGGCTTTATTTAGCACTGAATTTGGCAACAGAATTTTATATGACAAATTTATACTCTTTAGAGGGCAAAAAGCATCTTGATTATTTAAAAAATAGAGGCATCACTGATGAACTTATTAAAAAATTTAAAATAGGTGCGTCTTTAGATTATGACAGTTTAGTTAAATTTATGCAAAGTCGTGGGTTTTCATCTAATGAACTTTTACAGTCTGGTTTGGTAGGAGTAAATGACTATGGTAAATATTATGATTTTTATGCAAAAAGAGTAATATTTCCTATTTTTAATAACTTTTCAGATGTAATAGGTTTTTCTGCACGAGATATTTCAGGTGAACAAAATATTGCAAAATATAAAAATACACCACAAACAATGCTATTTTCAAAAGGACAAGTTCTTTATGGTTACAATTTCATTAAAGAAGAGAAAAAACGCGGAAATTTAAATGAAGTTATAATTGTAGAAGGGCAAATGGATACCATTGCTTGCCACGGCGCAGGGCTTGTAAATACTATAGGTTGTATGGGTACTGCATTAACCAGCAATCACGCAAAAGAATTGCAAAGACTTACCGACAACATTTTGGTTTGTTTAGATGGTGATAATGCGGGTGAAGTCGCAACATTTAAGGCTATTGACTGTTTAAGACAAATTGGTTTAAGTGTAAAGGTTGTAAGACTTAAAGAAGCAAAAGACCCTGATGAATACATAAAAAAGTTTGGGGCTAGTGCTTTTATTAAAACTTTACAAAATGCAATGCCTTTTATGGATTTTATTATAGAAGACATTTCAAAAAAGTATGATTTAAAAAATAATGATGAATTAAATAAGTTTATAAATGAGGCTTTGTCGTATATAAGTAAACTCTTAAGTCCTTCAGAACAAGAAATTTACTTGAATCTTGTCTATAAAATTTCAAAAATTCCAAAGGATATACTTCGAAAAACTCTATCGGGTAGCATGATAGAAAAAAAAGTTGATGAATTAGAATTTGTAAATACTTTTGATGCTACTACATCTGCAAAAATATGTGTTCTTGCAAATATTTTGTATGGGAAATTAAAAGACTTTGATGGGCTTCAAGAATATTTTGATGACTCAGAAACAAAAGAAATATTTGCCTATTTTACAACCAAAGCAAAAGAAAACAGATTAATTGCTAGTTCTATATTTGATGACTTTGAAATACAACCTGATAGTATTTTAGATAAAATCTTAAATTTTAAATTTAACTTGCAAGAAAATGTTAATGTAAATTACTTGAATGAATGTATCAAGACTTTAAAATCTAATCTTTTAAAAAAGAAGAAATTAGATTTAATGAACTCATTACTTAAAGCAAATTCAATAGATGAACGAGCAGAAATTTTAAAAAAATTACAAGATATTGACAAAATATTGAAAGGAAATGATTAAATTGGGAAATATTGAAAATAAAGATAAAGTTAAAGATTCTTTGTATAGTTATTTATTTAAATTAAAAGTAGATGACATTGATGACGCTTATAAATTTTATTTAAAAGAAGGTTTGACTAGGCGTGAAGATATAAAAAGATATCTATATGACTTTGTAAATGTAACAGATTTTGATGTATCAGATGAACAGATTGTTGATTTGTTAGATTATTATAGAGATATTTCAAAACAGGATAAACAATTAAAAACACATTTGAAAACAGTTATTCATTTGGCATACGCTTTTCACATATTGCACGATAAATTGCCACTTGAAGATTTAGTTCAAACTGCCAACTTGGGATATTTACAAGCAATAAAAAAATATGATAAAAAATCTGGTCTGCCATTTGCGGATTACTTAAATTACTATTGTATTACTAATATGATAATTGATTACGAAAAGGAGAAAAAGGAATGGAAAAAATAGTCGAAGCAGTAGAAAAAATTGCCTCTGCTTTAAATGATAAAGGAGTAAAGTCAATAGACGAAAATGATTTTTTAAAAAAATTAGCAAAGTACAAAATTGACCCTTCAAAATTAGATAGTGCTATAACTATTTTAAAATCAAAAGGAATTAATATTGATAGTTCTTCAAAATCTCAAGAAGATAAAATCAAGGAAACAGTTGAAAAAATTGCTCAAAATTTAAAATCAAAGAATTTAAAAACAATTGATGAAGATGCTTTATGTATGCGATTAATGAAATATGAAATAGATATAAGCGAACTAAAGAAAATAACAGAGATGTTAAAAAAGTTGGGAATAACAGTAACTGAATCTTTACCTGAAAACGGCGATGAAATTATGGTAAATGATGCAGAACTTGAAAATATTATAAGTCAAGTAGCTGCTAACGATTTAGTGAAAATGTATCTGAAAAATATTGGCAAAATTCCATTGCTAACGAACGAAGAACAAATGAAGTATGCAAAAGATTTAATAGAAAATCATAGTGAATACGCAAGGACAAAATTAATTGAAAGCAATTTAAGGCTTGTCGTAAGCATTGCAAAGCATTATCAAAATAAATATAATATGCAATTTTTGGATTTAATTCAAGAAGGAAATATTGGTCTTATGAAAGCAGTTGAAAAATTCGATTATACAAGAGGATTCAAATTTTCAACTTATGCTACTTGGTGGATTAGGCAGAGCATTACAAGGGCAATTTCTGATCAATCTCATACAATTAGAGTTCCTGTGCATATGGTTGAAACAATCTACAAACAAAACAGAGCTTCTCATATGTTGATGCAAGAATTGGGCAGAGACCCTACAACTGCAGAAATTGCAGAAAGATTAGGTACAACTGTTGAAAAAGTTATGGAAGTACAACGTATTGCTCAAGACCCAATTTCACTTGAAAGCAAAGTTGGGCACGAAGAAGATAGCAAAATAGGGGATATTGTAGTCGATGAGTCAGCATTAAGTCCACTTGACGTAGCTATGCAAAATATGTTAAAAGAACAATTAATGCAAGTGTTGGAAACATTGACACCTAGAGAACAAAAAGTAATCAGATTAAGATATGGTCTTGAAGATGGTCACCCTAGAACATTGGAAGAGGTGGGTAGAGAATTTTCAGTTACACGTGAGCGTATTCGTCAGATTGAAGCAAAGGCTTTAAGAAAATTAAGACAACCTAGCAAACTTAGAAGATTAGAAGATGATGGAATAGATGACGATAGGAGATAGTATGGAAAACATTTTGAAAATACAAAAATTAGATGCTGAAATTAGAAAGTTGAAAAATTCAGTGAAAAGGAGTAAAGAACAAAAACTTCTAAACGATTATTCACAAATAATGCGTGAAGGTAAAAGCTTTGTGTCGGCGCTTGAACAAGATGCTTCAAAAATAATTAATGAATTCAATAGTTTGAATGATAGTTATAGAACATTATTAGGCAAAATTGATTTACAGAAAAAGCAAAAAATTGAAAATTCAGACTTGGAACATA
>CASFFI010000067.1 GCA_949293925.1 uncultured Christensenella sp.
ATATAGTTTAACCGGAGAATTAATCAGCGTTAAATTGACATTCAATAAATTGCAAGATATTTCTTATACCATACTTTTAGACAATTTGATTTTAACAAGTGATTACACTTCCAGTTCAACAATGGGTGAATTTGAATTACTAGAATTTTTAACAGAAAGCAAAACGTACTCTGTTAAAGTTAAAGCAAATGCTCCTGAAGAATCAAATTATACTGACTCTAACTATGCTGAATTAATTGGCGGATTAACATATAAAGCACAATTGTCCCCTGTTAGCAATGTAATAATATCAAAAAATAATGATGAATATTTTATCAACTTTTCTTCTCAGGACAAGGCTGATTATTATATTGTAACAATTACAAAACAAGACGATGATTCTTATATAGAATATGTAACAACTTTTTATAACAAAGCAAATTTGAGTGAATACATAAGACTTGCAGGCACATACAATTTCACTGTTCAAGCATTCACCGATGATAACAGTATGTTAGCGTCATTGATTATTGATATAAGTAAAACCAATTATTCAAAAATTGAATCGTTAAATTATGTAAAATATCAAAATGTAGTTACTCCTACTATTATATCTGATGAATTCTATTTAGAATTTGACAAAATTGAAAATGCTTCAGCTTATGATATCTATATAAACAATGAATTGTATCATATTGAATTGAATTCCGATTCACCTGAAAATCCATACTTTGATTATCTTGACACTTCAACTGATAAAAACATACTTAATTTAAGTGAAATAATTTATGAAGAAAACATTTATAGTTTTAAAGTAAAAGCAATAGGCGATGGCGAAATTTATGAAAGTTCTAGAGTGAGTGATAGCATATCTGCAAAATACTCTTGGAACAACATTTCAGATTTTGAGAAAAATACATTCAACATTTACAATCAATATAATTATGTAATAAATGATTTTGAACAGTTTAAAAATATGATATGGTATAATTACATTTATTACACAGATATCAAGTTCCAAACATATAGTTTAAAATTTTATCTATCTGATGAAACTGTTACAAAATTGCTGGAAGAATTTAACGCTTTAACTAATCAGAATTTAACACTAAAAACTGGCGATAATGAACAAGGTTTAACATATAGTGAAATTATACGAATAATGGTTTGTTACTGTTTTGATATTTATCCTGATTTTGTGAGTTTGGCAAGACTAGATAGTTTAACCAACGCTCTAGATTATTATGAATACGCTTTAGATTATCTTGACGCTTCAAGCGAAAACTATAATAGCACAATTTCAAATGTAACAAAGGACGGAAATATTTATTATTTATGTTACAAAAATAATCTAAATTATAATAAATCTTTCTATGACCAAACAGAATTTAATATCACTAAAAATGTAGGTTTATCTCAAAACTATATAAATCAACTAAATCTACCAGAAGATATTGATTTGACAGATATAGAGGCTGTAAATACTGCTTTGCAAGGTAAAATAGATGAAAGTATGTTTGTATTAGATAGTGCAGAAACTAAATTAACTGTTTACACTTCTACTCAACTATTACTAGCAATTGAAAGCGGTTATTGTCCTCAATTTACTATGGACTCAGACATAGCTGAAACTATTTACAGCAATATGAAAATCATACTTGCTAGTATTATTGATTCATCTATGAGCGAGTACGAAAAAGTAAAAGCAATTTACGATTGGACATACTACAATTATAAATGCAACCAAAATTTAGTAAATGCTATAAATGCAAATTTTGATGGAGAGATATTCGGAAATTTTGCAGAATTTTATTTAGATAGTTACTTCTATACTGACAATATTAACACTTTATTAAATCCAAAATTTAGTACAAGTTTGGGCGTTGCAAAAACTATAACAGCACTATGTAAAATGATAGGTATTGATGCTATCACTGTATATGGCGAATATAAATCAGAAAACGACGAATTGTTTAAAATATACTGTTGGAATAAAGTAATGGTAAATGGCATCTGGTATAATATAGATGTTGCAAATGCAGGATTTGGTATTGGTGAAACGGGCAACGAAGTAAAATCATATTCTAAATTTTTAGTAAGCGATGAAACACTAAATAACTATACTTCTAATAATTTGAAGTATATTGAAAGTTACTCTATTAAAAAGGTTGAAACCTCTAAAACTGATTACACTTATCCTATTGAATACACATTAATAAATGGTATAACAGATGTTGAAAATACATTCAATGCACTAAAATCTAGCATTACAAACGGCATAATTGAAAATCAGGGTTATTTGCAATTTGAATTTAAAAATGAAACAAGTCTAAGCAATATTTCAAATATTTTAAACAACTTGTTATCAGACTTTAGAGATATAGGTTCTAATACAGGAAATTACGCCGTATCCTACACCATCAAAGAAATATTATCAACTGATAATAAAATAGGATATTTAATAATTTATATAACTAAAAATCAATAAACACCTTTCGTGTAGATTTTTATACTAAATAAATAGCACACCAAGGTTAAATCGTTTTGAAATTAGTAGAATAAATGATAAAAAAGAATTATCCGCATAAAGCAAGGACCCTTTCGAATTAGCTGCTAATATAATAGGCTTAAAAAATTAACCTTTAATATTTTATTTTATATTTTACCTAAAAAGTTACATAAATGAAAGATAGTATAGCATAGTAAGATAAAATGAACTTTACAAAATATTAATACTGTTATTAAGGAGTGATTTGAATATTTAAATTGTGATGTGAAACTAATTTAGCAATTTGTGATAATATTATTTGATTATACTAGTTAAAAACGCAAATATTGAAGATGTAGACCCACAAAAGCATATAAACAAACATAATCGATATATAAAATCTTGATTAAATTTATATAAATCTTCTATCTGATGAAAATTAAAAATAAAAAATCCCTTTGCCTGTCAAAGGGATTTTCACATTGATTGTTGGATTATTGTACAATATTTATTGTAAATGTTACTGGATCTATGGTTCCATCCTCCCAGCAATAATTTGTTGTATCTACTATCGAAACAGTAAAGGTATAAGTTCCTATTTCTTGAAGTCCATCAATATACAACTGAAATAAACCACCTTCCAATGCTTGTTCGCGAACAATTACATCTTCATCATCTTGATTTTTAAATGTAACAATATTTTTCAAAACGCCGCCCGCATTGTGAATATCAAAACCATCCAATACAAGACTGTGCTTTTGCCCATCATACGTTATAGTTTTGGTTTCTATACCCGCAAAATAAATGTCCATAGAAGCCAAATCTCCGACTATACCTTTTTTAATGGAAACCTGTAAATTTATTTCGCCTTCGTTATAAACTACATTATAATTATCTTTTGAATCTGGAACAAATACGATTGGATAGGAATTACCATTATTAGAAGAATTTAAGGTTTGGTCAGGATTTTCCCAAGTGAAATATCCTTCAACTTCTGAAATAGTCGCATAATAATTTTCTATAATTATATCATTTAAGATTATGTCACCTATAGTATAATCTCCACCAGAAGTTGACTCACCGGAAAGAATATAATAATATTCTGCTGTGCTGACACCAGCTGCATCATCAGGTGTAACCACAACAGTCTTTTTGTTTACAGTGATTAATGTTTTGTTATCTATAACTGTAAGACCTGTATAATTTGATACATTTGCAAAACTAATGTCTGCAAAGACATAATATTGTCCAGCAGCAAGAGTAGTATTTTTATCGATAACAAAAGTCCAATTATCTGCATACGAATAAGGGTATAACTTATCTTGTTCGCTCAAATTATCATATACAGATTTTTCAATATAATAATATGAAACGCTATCTCCCTTTTGTAACTGGTAATTTAAGGTTACAGTTGGAAAGTTGTTTTCCTCACCATAAGTCCAAGAATGATGAGATAATGAAATTGTGTAGAAAGGAGTTTCACTAAAAATTATATTAAAGTAAAAATTTGTGCTCACTGCATCATAAGTAATATTAATAGAATAATTCCCGACATCTGGAACAGCTTTAATTTCATCTATCTTATCTGAATTTTTATAAAATTCAATAGTATATTCGTCAGAATTTAAAACTTTTGTAGAATTATCATCATAGATTGCTGTAACTTTTACTTTATCGAGAGAAAAGATGTCATCAGCGCTGGTTCCATATTGATATTCACCAATATCATTAACAATAAGATCATCAACTATTATTGATTGAACTTTTTTATCCCCGCAAGCACTTAATAATAAAGCAACTGGGAAAATAATAGCAAAAGTCATAACGAACAATAAAATTTTCTTTTTCATACATCCTCCTTTTGTTATACGTATAGAACTGGGTGTTTGTGAAAAAAAAGTAAACAGATAACTACAAGTTATAATAACACAAAATCTATTAAATCACAAGCAATTCACATAATTCAATATCAGAATATTGTACCTGCAATAAGTACCAAGGCTAGTAAAATTTGAAAAATTTCGATAAATATATTCAAATTTTTATATTTCAAACTTGGATTCATTTTAAGTTCGCCTTCATGTTTTCAATTTTTCCCCTGACTTTTTTAAACATTGGTTTTCTCTTTTCTATCATTCAAAACTGACTCCTAATTGCTGTTCTAAATGCAGTTAAAAGCATACACTTCATAATATTTAAAGCTACAATTAAGGTTCCAACAAACAGCTATTCAAAACAAAACAAAGAATTTTGATATTCCGCCTCCAAGAGATCTTATATTATAAGTGAAAATAAAAACCAATATTAAAACTTAAGTGCCTAACAAATGCCGATAATGAAATGTTTATAGAAAAAATTCTTGCCCAAGTTTAAAGTTTTTTAAAGCTAGCGAAAACATAAAAGGAACTCGACATATAAAAATAAAGTTCCCTTTTATATTAGCTCCAAATATAATAAAGCAAACTGTGCTATTTTTAAATTAATTGTTTTGTTTTCTATTAATATTCGATATTTTTATTCGTATATTTATTTTTTGTTTTTCTATTTTTATAAATTTTTAAATTATTGCTACTAATTAATGTAATTATCAAATAGAAAATGTTGTTGAAAACCTAAAAAATATAAATATTATTTTATATGAATGTCATTAAAATTATTTAGTAGTTAAGTCAGTACAATAAAAAAACTAAATAATTTAAAACTAACATAAAATCTTTTGAAATTTGCAATATTAGTTATTTTCAAAAAATAGTAAAACTCTTTGACATTAAATAATTAAATTTATTAATATATAAATATATCATTTAAGGGGGAAAATATGATAAAAGCGTTTAATGGTTACAGCATTAACCAAAATCCAGAAAAAGCAGGCTTAGAAGCAGCTAAAATGGCAGGTAATGCAAAAAATGCAAAATTGGTTTTTGCATATATGAGTTGCGACTACGACACTAAAAAAGTTATTGCAGGAATTAAACAAGTATATTCTTGTCCTGTAATTGGTAACACTAGTTTTACAGGTGTAATTGTTCCAGACGGATATATTACATCTAAAGATGGATTTGTTGCAATTATGACTTTATGTGGAGACCTAGAAGTAGGTGTTGCTTGCATCGCTAAAAAAGATGCTTCTGAAGATGCAGTATCAATTGGTGAAAAGTTAGCATTGAAAGCATTAAAAACAATGGAAAAAGGGACAACCATTCAAGCAATGTATATGTCGGCAAGTCCTACTGAAGAAGAATATTTCTTAAAAGGAATTACAAACATAATAGGTAGAGTTCCACTATTTGGCGGTTCAGCAGCAGACAACACTATTTCAGGGAATTGGAAGCTATATTTAGACAACACAATAACACCTGAAGGAGTTGCGATTGCACTTATACATACAAACGCAACAATTACAAATGTTTTCACAGGTGCATATCACGAAACAAAAGATATGGGAATTATTACAAAGGTTGAAGGAAACAGAACTCTTGTAGAAATAGACAACAAACCAGCATTAAAAGTATACGCTAGTTGGAGAAAGATGAAGCCAAAAGACCTATTAGGAGCAAATTTATTATCTGCAACTATTGTTAGTCCATTAGGTGTAAAAGATAGATTGGGCGATTTGGTAGCAATTAGACACCCTATGAACGGCAACAAAGATATGTCTATGAATATCGGAAACAAATTGGCTGAAGGAACTTGTATTATAAGAATGGAAGCAAGTGTAGATGAATTGATTTCATCAGTAAAAGAAACACTTGAAAAACTAAAGAAGAAAGCTGGCGGAAATATTGCATGCTATCATCTAGTGCACTGCGGTGGAAGACGAGCAGGTATAGACAGTCGAATTGAAGAAGTATATAATGCAGTTAAATCAGTTGTAGGCAATACGCCATTTATTATGGAATTTACATTTGGTGAATATGGTTACGAATCAGACGGAAGAAATACTTGTGGTGGTTTAATGTTGTCATTTACAGCATTTAAAAATTAATATTGGGAGAAAATTTTATGAAAATGATTATTAATGGTAAAGCAGTGAATTCATCAGATAAAACTGTTTTAGAAATTATAAACCCATACACTCAACAATTGATTGACACAGTTCCAAATGCATCAGAAAAAGATGTTGATAATGCTGTTAAATCCGCTTTAGTTGGGTTTAAAACTTGGAAAGATGTTCCACTTACAAAAAAAGTTAAATATTTAAAAAAGTTTTTAGAATTAGTTGACGAGAATAAAAATGCTCTTGCAAAAACCTTAATGCAAGAAACAGGCAAACCTATTACTCAAGCGATAGCAGAAATAGGCAATATCAGAATAGGTTTTGAAAGCTTTATTGAAAGAGCAAAACATTTATATGACAATGTAATTCCTTTTGGTACTGAAGAAGGCAGTGATAAAACTATGCAAATCACAATGCGTGAACCAATAGGAGTGATTGTTGCTATCATACCTTTCAATTTACCTTGTGACTTATTTGACCAAAAAGTAGCACCAAGTTTACTAACAGGAAACACTGTAATAGTAAAACCACCTCACCAAAATCCTTTGACTTTAATAAAATTGGTTGAATTACTACACTCTGCTGGTATTCCAAAAAATGTTATTCAAGTTGTTACAGGCGACGGTCCTAAAACAGGCAATGCTTTAGCATCTCACCCTCTGGTAAACAAAGTTACATTTACAGGAAGTACTGCAGTTGGAATAAAGACTTATCAAAATGCGGCAAATCATTTAGCGCATATATCATTAGAGTTAGGTGGCAATGACGCGTTTATAGTTTTAGAAGATGCAGATATAAATCTAGCCATCGAAGAAATGATTTGGGGAAGAATGTATAATAATGGACAAGTATGTTGTGCCTCAAAAAGATTTTTAGTTCAAAAGACAATTCTTGATGAATTTATAAAGAAAGCAAAAGCAAGAATAAAAAAATTAGTTGTTGGTGACCCTTCTAAAAAAGAAACTGAAATCAGTTGTCTGGTTACGGTTGATGCAGCAAAAAGAGTTGAAGCACAAATCAAAAAAGCAGTTGAACAAGGTGGAAAAATTGTGCTTGGTGGAAAAAGAAAACAAGCCTATATTGAACCTACAATCATAACCGATATACCAAAAAATGCAGATGTTGCTACAGATGAAGAAATATTTGGTCCGGTTGTTTCTATTATACCTTTTAACACTGTTGACGAAGCAATTGAAATTGCTAATTCATCTAAATTCGGTCTATGTGGCTGTGTGTTTACAAATAATATAAATACTGCATTTAATGTTGTTAAAAAACTTGAATGTGGCGGAACTGTAATAAATGGAGCAAGTTTCTTTAGAAGTTTTGAAATGCCTTTTGGTGGATATAAATTTAGTGGGATAGGAACTGAAGGCGTTATGAGTACTTTTGACGCAGTTACTAAAACAAAAACTATAACACTAAAAAATATTTTAAAATAATAACAATTTTACCAAACTTTCTTAAAATTTATTAAAAAAAATAAAAAAATACGATAATTTTCTTAAAAATTGTTGCTTTTTTGAAGATTTATATTCAATTTATATAAATATTCATTTGATAAATTATAAAGAAAAACAACTATTAAAATCCCCTATTTTAGTATTGTTGTTTTATATATTAATTATTGATTAAAAAAGAACATATCTAAATTGTTTTGATATGTTCCTTTTTTTATTTTATCTATTAATTATTACAATCTATTATTTTTTATTTTAATCTATGCTTTATTTTAATTTGCACATCTGTCATTATAATTTTTTATAATTGTTTATTATTTGAAATGTATTTTATTTTTATAAATCAATAATTAACAAATTATGTTATAGTTTAAATTTCGAAACCTTAATACATCAATTAAATTACCTATTAATTTATTTATATTGTTTGTATAGTAACAATTAGTACATTGTTAGTAGATTTTGCATATAACTAAAATATCAATTAATTATTTAATTCTATTTATCACATTTAATAAGTTTTTAGTCAAAAGCTTGGAAATAATTGTTATAGTTTTTAATTAAATCCTTTTCGTTTCTTTAAAAGAACAATAATTATCATCAGTAAATATAATGTGGTCTAAAAATTTAACTTTAAATATATTGCAATATGTCATTATTTCTTTTGTCGCATTTATATCATTTCTGCTAGGTAATGGGTCTCCATCTGGATGTGTATGTGCCAAGATTATTGAATAGGTATTTTTATCCAATAAATTTTCTGTAAAATCCCTAATATCCAACATTATACTATTAATATTTCCGCCGTCAAACTCTTTAGTTTTAATTAATTTATAATTATAGTTTAAACAGAAAATATAAATCTTTTCTTTAGTGCCAACTTCGTATTTTGATCTGAAATATTCAACAAATTTAGAAGTTGTACTGAAATAGACCTCGCTTTGCTTTTTGTATTTCTTATAAAGTTCAAAGACGCTAGGCAACATACTTAAAAATAATGATGTTTCTTCACCAACGCCATTAATTTTTTTGAGGTCTTCAATATCTGCATCTAATACATTTGAAAAACTTCTATACACCTTTAAAAGTTCGTGAGCAATAGGATTTGTATTTTTGTAAGGTATAGTATAAGTCAGCATTAATTCTAGCACCTCATGTTCGCTTAAAATAGCAAGACCTGATTTTCTAACTTTATCTTTTAATCTCTGTCTGTGACCTTTATGTATATTATCATTTGTAGAACTCATTTAAATATTATACAACAACATATTGAATCATTCAAGAATTTTTTTAAATTAAATAAAAAAAACGACCAAATGGTCGCCTTTTGTACAGTTTATTTCTTGAAGATTTTTGCATTTATGAACTGCAAAACAGTTGCAACGATTGTGCCAATAACTATTAAATAAACACCTGCTGCCAAACTTGTTTTAATACCGAAATCAGTATGTGTATTATCGGACGCAAACATAATTGCTGAAATTAAGAATATGATTGTCGCAATTACAGCAACAACTGCACCAAATTTAGCAATTGAAGTTAAATTTGTTTTATTTAATGACTTAAAGAATATTGAAGCAATTTGAACTACTGCAATTAATGCAAGTATAGATGCTACAACAATCAAAACTATTGTCATAATTCTTATAAATTTACAATCATCTACGTTTTTGTATACTTCATCTAAAAAATCATATGCACTCATGGAACCAATCTCTTTTGTTCCGGCAATATTTGTCTCAAGCTTTGTAGTAACTACATCGAGACCTAAACCTATGAATATTACCGCACTAATAAGAGCAGACCAAACCGCACTCATTATTTTTCTCATAAAACCTCCTTACCTGTACAATACTGCACCAAAAATATTATACAACTATATATTAAGTAATATGACGGTTTTAAGTCAATCAAAATTGAAAAATTTAACAATATCTTTATAAATTTATTTAAAAATAGCGTTTTAACATAAAATTTTTACAAAATTTTTAGCTTTTTGATTTAATTTTTACCAGTATGCCCAAAACCACCACTACCTCTAACTGTGTCGTCTAATTCGCCTTCGACAAAGTTTACTTTTAAAAAAGGAGCAATAACAATTTGAGCAATTCTTTCATTAGGTGTAATAATTTGAGCTGATTTCCCAAAATTATTAAGAGCGACCATTACTTCTCCCCTATAATCGCTATCAATAACTCCTACCTTATTAGCAGGAGCAAGATTTCTTTTACAAGCAAGACCACTTCTAGCATAAATAAAACCACCATAACCTTGAGGTATTGCCATACTAATTCCCGTAGGAATAAATTTAGTTTCTCCAGGCAAGATTTCTAAATCTTCATCAATACAGGCATATAAGTCTGCACCTGCCGAAAATTCTGTTCCATAAGTAGGAATTTTAGCATTTTCTCTTAATTTTTTGTAAATTAAATCCATATTTTCTCCTAATTAGTTTTGAATTTTAAAATCTTCATAATCATTTAATGGCGATAGAATTATCTTGTTGTTTAACAAGCTTTGCTTTACATCAATTATTCTTTGATTAGATGAACCTCTAAATTTCAGTGCTAAATTTTTCTTTTCTTCCACAAATCTGCCATCAACTAAAATATCAATCATTTTAAGCATAGACAAAGTATATTCGCACTTTGCTCTGCTTTTGCCTAACAATTCAGTATCGTACACAAATCCTGTATAACACCATATATTTTTATTAGGATAAATTTCTTTTACTTTTTTTAATAAAGGCAATAGTCCCATTTGATTTTGAGGTTCAAACGGCTCTCCACCTAATAGTGTCAATCCTTCTATGTAGTCAGGTTTCAAAGCATCTATTATTTCATTTATTGTGCTTTCTGTAAAAAGTTGGCCTGCACAAAAATCCCAGGCTTCACTATTAAAGCAATTTTTACAATGATGAAGACAACCAGAAACAAAGAGTGAAACTCTCACTCCTGTTCCATTTGCAATGTCATATTTATTCAATTTTGCATAATTCATTTTTTTCTCTTTTAAACGATTATAAATACATTTTTTTATTTGTATAAATTTAATTTTTTAAATTAATAATTAAAATTTTAATTTATTTGTGATTTTTTTATTATTTTATTTTTGCTTTAATTTTTTATTATTTTATTTTGATTTTTTTCTATATTTTATTTTTTTATTAATTTTTTTGTATTTTTTTTGAAATTTACTGAATTTTAAAGAAAATTTTAATGTTTTTGTTAAAATAAAATATTTTATAAATGTAAAACTCTGTCTTTTATTTCTTGCGTTCTTCCTTGATTCCAGAATTGAGAACCAATATAACCACAAGTTCTTCTTGCAACATTTAATTTTGATTGATCACGATTTTTACAATTTGGACATTCCCAAATTAATTTGCCATCTTCTTCGATAATTTTAATTTCTCCATCATAACCACAACATTGACAATAATCGCTTTTTGTATTTAATTCTGCATACATAATGTTATCATAAATAAATTTTAAAACGCTCATTACCGCTTCAATATTATTTTGCATATTAGGTACTTCTACATAAGAAATTGCTCCACCTGGACTTAATTCTTGGAATTCACTTTCGATTGCCAATTTTGAGAACGCATCAATTTCTTCTGTAACATGAATATGATAACTATTAGTAATATAATTTTTATCAGTTACACCTTCAATTTTACCAAATCTTTTTTGCAAACATTTTGCAAACTTATATGTAGTGCTTTCAAGAGGTGTACCATATAATGAATAATCAATATTTTCTGCCTGTTTCCACTTTTTTGTATATTCATTTAATTTTCTCATTATTTTTAAGCCTAATTCTTTACCTTCTGGCTCTGTCAATTTTTTGCCATTTAGGTAATAAACAGTTTCCCAAAGACCTGCATAACCTAGCGAAATTGTAGAATATCCACCATGCAATAACTCATCAATTTTTTCACCTGATTTTAGTCTAGCTAAAGCACCGAATTGCCATAAAATAGGGGCAGCATCTGAATATGTACCTGTCAATCTTTCGTGTCTGCACTGCAAAGCTCTGTGACACAATTCCATTCTTTCATCAAATATCTTCCAGAATTTATTCATATCTTTGTGAGAAGATAATGCAATATCAATTAAGTTGACAGTTACTACACCCTGATTAAAACGACCATAGTATTTAGGTTTTCCATTTTCATCTACATAAGGAGTTAAAAAACTTCTACAACCCATACAAGTATAACAATGCCCTTCGCCATTTTTATCTATTTTTAATTGAAGCATTTTCTTTTCAGAAATGTAATCAGGAACCATTCTTTTTGCTGTACATTTTGCAGCAAGTTCAGTCAAATAATAGTATGGACTATCAGGGTGAATATTTTGTTCTTCCAAAACATAAATAAGCTTAGGGAAAGCAGGTGTTATATACACGCCTTTTTGATTTTTAACGCCTTGAATTCTTTGCTTTAATGTTTCTTCAATCATCATCGCCAAATCTTTTTTCTCTTGCTCGTTTTTAGCCTCTCCCAAATACATAAATACTGTTATAAAAGGTGCTTGTCCATTAGTAGTCATTAGTGTTACTACTTGATATTGTATAGTTTGAATTCCTTTATTTATTTCATCTTTTACTCGACCTTCTACAATTTCTTTTAAAATATTTTCATCTACTTTTTTGCAGGCTAATTGCAATTCATTTCTAACTTGCTTTGTGATTTTTTCACGGCTTACTTGCACAAATGGAGCAAGATGTGCCAAACTTATACTCTGACCGCCGTATTGAGAACTAGCAACTTGTGCAATAATTTGAGTAGCAATATTGCAGGCTGTTGAAAAAGAGTGTGGTTTTTCTATTAATGTGCCACTAATAACTGTACCATTTTGTAACATATCTTCAAGGTTTACAAGGTCACAGTTATGCATTCTTTGAGCAAAATAATCTGCATCATGGAAATGTATTAAACCATCTTCATGTGCTTTTACTATATCTTCTGGCAACAAAAATCTCTTAGTAATATCCTTACTAACCTCACCTGCCATATAATCTCTTTGAACGCTAACTATCACAGGGTTTTTATTAGAATTTTCTTGTTTTACTTCTTCATTGTCGCAGTTAATCAATGAAAGAATTTGTTTATCCGTAGAATTAGATTTTCTAATTAATGCTCTTTTAAATCTATATGTAATGTAATTTCTTGCGACCTCAAAAGCCCCCTCTCTCATTATTTCATTTTCTACCAAATCTTGTATTTCTTCAACGCTTACAGCTCGTCCAAATTGTTTGGCCTGACAGCTGACTTTACCAACAATTGAATCAATTTGTGCATCATTTAGTCTCAAATTTTCGTCATCAACTGACAAATTAGCCTTTATTACTGCACTTTTGATTTTTGATGAATTAAATTCACATTCTTGACCGCTTCTTTTTATAACTTTCATTACATTTTCTCCTTAAAAAAAATCAATTAGATTGACTTTACACGACTATTATACTATACTAAATTGTAAAAAATGGTTGCAAATGCAACAGATTGAGGTAATATGCCAAAAAATTTAAAAGATTTAGAGATATTTAATAACATTAATGAAGACGACATTAGGCCATTATTATTTTGCTTGAATTATAAAATAAAGACAATACAAAAATATGAAATGATTGTATTAGAAGGAGCTAAAACTGATAATATATATATCTTATTAGATGGCGTTGCAAATGTAATTAAAGAAAGTAGCGAAGGCGAACCTCATTTGATTGATATTTTATCTCCAGGTGATATATTTGAAGTTGATAGCGCTTATAATTCTAATAAAACATATCTTTATAGTTTAGAAGCAAGCACAAAATGCATAGTGGCAATATTAAACAAGCATAGAACAATAACACCTTGTGTCAATATGTGCGACCGACATATAAAATTTATTAAAAATTTAATAGAACAAATTTCAAATAATGCAAATAGAAAAAATAAACACATTTACGAATTAAGTCAAAGAAACACTAGACTAAAAATTTTAAGATTTTTACAAAACAGACGAAAAATTGCGGGCAATGATTATTTTGATATACCATTTAATAGAAATGAAATGGCAAATTATTTGTCTGTTGACAGAAGTGCCTTATCGAAAGAATTAAGTAATTTAAAAAAGGAAGGAATTTTAGATTATGATAAAAATCATTTTCATCTAAAAAATACAAATAAAAAAATATAAAAATTAAATACTGCAATATATAAATGGCATATAAATTTAAATATAATATTATATAATTATATTATTCATAACATTAAATTCATTAAATAATACATACTTATTGTAACAAAAAAACACTGAAAAAATCAGTGTTTTTTATTTGTTTTATGATTTAAAAATTTTGAGAAATAAGTTTAACAAATTCGTCAGGTTTTTCAATTTTTATATCTGCAACTATAAATGCTTCATACATTAATAATTTTGAAATATTATTAAATTTTTCTTCAGCTTCATTTTCAAAAGATGATTTTAATGCTTTATACTCGTTAGAGTTTACATTTATTTGTAATACTTTTTTTGCTTTTACTTTTTGATTAATAGGATTAGAATTTATCACCTTTTCCATTTCTAACGAAATTTCACCTACTGTCAAAATGCTTGCACTTATATCATTTAAATCATTAGTTAAAACAACATTTTCAATTTCGTCTTTTAATACGCCTTTTACTTTTTCAATAATTTTATTTTCATCATCGTTTGTTTTATAATCATTTAAACTGAAATCACTATCAAATACGCTTTTTAATTGTAAACCATTATATTCACGCATTACTTTAACAACGAACTCGTCAATATCTTCACTAAGTATTAATACATCTTCACCTTTTTCAACAGCTTGTTTTACTTGAGGTATGTTTTTTGCACTCTGAATATTTTTTGCATTCACATAGTAAATTTCTTTTTGATCATTTAGTTTTGTTTCACTATATTCTTTCAAAGTAATATATTTTTCAGTTTTTACACTTTCAAATACTAATAAATCTTGTAATTTTTCCTTATTCATTCCCCAAACTTGATAAATACCATATTTTATTTGAGTGCCAAAATTCTTGAAGAATTCAACATATTTTTCTCTGTCATTCTTTTGAATCTTTAATAATTCATCCTTTATTTTGTTTTCAATACTATTCGCAATAACAGTAATTTGTCTGCTGTGTTGTAATGTTTCACGGCTAATATTTAATTGCAAATCAGCGTCTACTACACCTTTTACAAAATTAAAATAATCTGGTAACAATTCCGAACATTTTTCGGTAATCAATACGCCATTTGTATATAATTTTAAACCTTTTTCATATTCTTTCGAATAATAATTATATGGGATTCTGTTTGGAATAAACAATATTGCTTTATAGTTAACAGCACCTTCTAAATTTAAATGTAAATAGTCAAAAGGTTTTTCACTATCATAAAATAAATCACTGTATAGATGATTATAGTCTTCTTCTTTTAACTCTGATTTATTTCTTTTCCACAAAGGAAGCATTGAATTTAAAGTTTCGAGTTCAACTTTTTTTACTTCTTTACCATCGTCTGTTTTCTCAGTTTTTTCAACATCTATAGTTATTGGATATCTTACATAGTCACTATATTTTTTGACTAATGAACGAATTTCGTATTCTTCTAGATACTTTGAATAATTTTCATCATCTGTATCTTTTTTTAAGTGCAAAATCACATCTGTACCAAATGAATTTTTTTCTGTTTCAGTTATCTCAAATCCTTCGACTCCACTACTAACCCATTTATATGCTTTATCACTTCCAAAAGGTTTTGAAATTACTTCTACTTTGTCAACCACCATAAACGCTGAATAAAATCCGACACCGAATTGTCCTATAATATCAATATCATTCAAATCTTTTGCATTATTTTTAAAATCTTGTGAGCCACTTTTTGCAATAGTACCCAAATTTTTTTCCAAATCTGCATCATTCATACCTATACCATTATCGCTAATAGTTAAAGTTCTGTTTTCTTTATCTGTTGAAATGTGAATACTAAAATCATTTCTAGAAAGTCCAGTATTGCCATTTTTTAAAGACTCATAATATAATTTATCAATGGCGTCACTAGCATTACTAATTAGTTCTCGTAAAAAAATTTCTTTATTGGTATATATTGAATTTATCATTAAATCCATTACTTTTTTTGATTCTGTTTTAAATTGTTTCATAAAGTCTCCTTTTTAGCACTCTTGTCTTTCGACTGCTAACATTTTAATACTGAAAATTTAGATTGTCAACAATTTTTTACCACAAAACATAATAATTATGTTGTTTTAGATACAATTTTTTATATTTGTAATCTGGGCAACAATTTTCAACTAATTCCCAAAATTTTTTACTATGATTTTTTTGTTTAGTATGAGATAGTTCGTGTATTATTACATAATCTACAACATCTGAATTGCAGAACATCAATTTATAACTAAAATTCAAATTATTTTTAGAACTGCAAGACCCCCACCTAGTCTTTGTATCTTTAATAGAAATTGATTTATAGTTAAAACCATAAAAATTTGCAAGTTCTTGCACTCTATTTTTTAAATATTTTTTTGCAAATTTTCTAATAAATAATTTAAAATCTTCTTTATTATAATTTTCAGGAATTAATATCAAATCATTAAAAAATTTATATTTGCTTAAATTATGTATTTGAAAGGTATATACATTACCTAAAATTTCAATTTGTTTTAAAGGGGCAACCTCTAAATTTTTTTCTTTTGATTTATTTTCTTTTTGTTTTTTTAGGTTTGACTTAATCCAATCTAATTTACTGAAAACGAAAGATTCTATATCCTTTAAATGAACAAGATATGGTGCTCTAACTTCAACTTTTGCATCTTTTATATAAATAGAAATACTTTTTCTTTTACTTCTTTTGACTTCAATATTCATAAAGAATATTTTATGATAAATATTATATTTTTGCAATAAAAAAGTGCTATTGCACTTTGTCTATTTTATAAATTGTGAAAAATCCTTTTTTACGACATCAAAATCAATTCTATCAAACAATCTTTCAAAATCTTTTAAATGAATATCGCTTTTAAAGTTGTATTTTATAAAACAATTTTCAATTGAAAGCCAACTCAAAACTTTATTTGCAGATTTAGGAATAATAGGTTGTAACATTATAGATATATTAGCAATTAAAGTTAAATATTCTAAACATTGTCTATTACACAATTCAACATCAGTTTTTATTGTATTCCAAGGAGCCGTTGTGTCAAAATATTTATTCGCAAAACTTACAAGTTCCATAATTTCTTTTACTGCTGAAGAAACATACCCATCTTCATATAATTTGTCAACTTTATCAAAAGTATTTTTGATAGCATCGTCCACTTCTGTTGAAATTTTATCAAGTTTTACAACTGAATTAAGTTTTGATTTTACAAATGATAACGTTCTATTTACAAAGTTTCCGTAATTATTAATAAGTTCACCATTTATAGTGTTTGTAAAATCTAAAAAAGTGAAATTTACATCTTTTTTGTCGTTAATATATCTTAAGAAATAATATCTTGTGAATTCACTTCCAAAGTAATCTACAAAATCGCTAGTTTTTATAATATTGCCTTTGCTTTTAGATATTTTTTCGCCTTCAAGATTTACATATTCACTACTAATTAGTCTGTCTGGCAAGTGATACCCTTCGCCATTTGCTAGCAACAATCCTGGTAAAACAATAGAATGAAAAGGAACATTATCTTTTCCGTGGAAATAATAATGAACAGCATCTTTATTCTTCCAAAAATCATCAAAATTTAAATTGTTTTGTTCACAGTAGAATTTACAGGCAGAAGCATAACCCAAAACATCTTCGCCCCAAACATAAATTTTTCTAGGGTCGCCTTCCACAGGCAATGGAATTCCCCATTCAATATATCTAGTCATTGCTCTATCTTGCAAGCCTTCATTGATATATCTTTCAGTTAATCCTATAGCACTTAAAGTCCAATGTTGTTTTTTTGCTTCAAAATTTTCTTTTATTTCATTTTGCAATTTTGATAACATTAAATATTTTTGTTTACAATCTTTTAAAACTGGAGTTTGTCCACATATTTTACATTTTGGCTCTAGCAAAATTTCAGGTTCAAGCATTTTACCACAATGGTCGCAACTATCACCTTTTGCCTCGTTTTTGCAGAATGGACAAATTCCTACGACATATCTATCAGGTAAAAATCTATTACAATTTTCACAATATAATTGTTTATCTGTTTTTTCCTGCATATATGGTCTAGCAAGCATTTTCCTATAAAAATCTTGCACAAAATTTATATGATATGGATTATTTGTAAGTGTATAATTATCAAAAGAAAAATCTAATTTTTTAAAGCTTTCAACAAATAATTTGTGATAATGTGTTGTAACTTGTTCAGGAGTAAGATTTAGTTCTTTTGCTTTTAAAAGTGTAGGCGTTCCAAAACAATCACTACCAGAAACAAAAGCAACATTATTACCTTTCAAACGATGATATCTTGCAACAGCATCAGCAGGTAAACTAGAGCCTGCGTGACCTATGTGCATTTCTCCGTTAGCATACGGCCAAGATAAATTAATTGTAATAAATTTATTCATAACACTCCTTACATTTCTCTTGCGA
>CASFFI010000068.1 GCA_949293925.1 uncultured Christensenella sp.
GCTCAGTCGGTAGAGCAAAGGACTGAAAATCCTTGTGTCACTGGTTCGATTCCAGTTCTAGGCACCACTTGGAAAGGTTGCAGAGCGGCCAAATGCTACGGACTGTAAATCCGTCGTCGTCAGACTTCGGTGGTTCGAATCCACCCCTTTCCACCATATATGGTAGTGGTTTTGGTAATATGCCACAATTATTGACAGGCGAAAAGCCTGTTTTTTGTTGTTTTTTGCCCTTTTTTTATTTTCGTTCTCAAAATGTTCTCAAAACGTTCTCAAAATTTAATTAAAAAACAATTAATCTTAAAATGTAAAAGCATTTTTTAAGACTATATTTAGATGAAAATTTATTCATTTCATAGCAAGTATTATTTGATTTTAATAGATAAGTTAATTTTTTTGATTTTTATAATCATTTAAAATTAAAAGATGATTTTCTATAATAAGAACATATTAAAATTTATTAATTTAATTCTATATTAAACAAATATTTATTGTATTATAAATTTCGAGAATTGACAAAAATAATTTTTTTTGTTAGCATATTAAAACAACAAAAAATGGAAATTTTTAAATTTATGATTAGTAAAGGATATTATGCTTAAAAGTTCTATTATATATACTAAATCTGTAATAAATGATATGTCATCACAAATAGTAAATAAAAGATATCATAAAAATAATAAAGTATTTACTGTATGTGCTTTTATTTTTGCGTTTTCACTAATCTTGTTTATTTATTTAAAAGATACAAATTTTATAATAATAACAAGCATTTTATTAATATTAGACCTTATATTTGTTTTTTTTGGGGAAAAAGTATTTTTAACTTTTAATAATAAAATGTTATTGAAAAATAAATATTTATTAAATTTGGCAGTGAATTATACTTTTAACGAAGAAATCGTGTGGGTTACAGAAAATTTGCCTGATTATACGGTTTTGTCTGAAAATGAAATTAAATATTCTGATTTATATGATATAAAATACGATAAAAAATATATATATCTTTATGTTAATAGGTTTGGGTTCTTAATGATATTAAGAGAAGGGTTTGATACTTATGAAAAATCTAATGAAGTAATTGATTTGATTAAAAATAAATTAAAAAAATAAACAATAAATAATTTTAATACTTAAAATTTAATTAAAAGTTAATTAGAATCATACTTTTTTTATTTTATGCCTTGTAATTATATTATTATGAATTTATAATATGTAAAATATTTTATCTATGTTATAATAAAATATATTTAATAAAGGTTAAGATTATGTTTATAGATTCACATTCCCACATGTTTGATGATAAAATTAATATTGAAAAAGCCGATTTGTCTTTAGTAGATGCAATAATTGTGCCATCATATAATATGGAAAATTTAAGCAAAGTTATTGATTTTTGTAGTAAGTACAAAAAATGCTATTGTGCTTTAGGGGTGCATCCCGATTGGGCAGATGAATATGATAATAAAAAATTTTTAAATATTGTGTTACAAAATAAATCAAACATATATGCAATTGGTGAAATAGGGTTAGATAGTTCATCTAATGTAGATTATTTAAAACAAATTGAGGTTTTTAAAAATCAGTTGGAAATCGCTGAAAAATTAAATCTTCCAATTACTGTTCACTTGAGAACAAAAAAGGATTTTGATACTTTTTTTAACATTTTAAAAAATTACAATATCAAATGTGCAATACATTGTTTTAATTCAGATTTAGAAGATTGTAAAAAAGCAATTAAATTAGGTTGTTATATTTCTTTTGCGACTAATATTACATATAAAAGGAATGTGGATTTAAGAAAAATAGCATTATATGTTCCGTTTTCTAATTTGTTAATAGAAACAGATGCGCCTTCTATGTTGCCAGCGAGTTTTAAAAGACGTGGGATTAATTCATCAGAAAATGTTTTTTATACTGCTGAAACTTTGGCAAAAATAAAAAATTGTGAAATTTCGGATATTGCAAAGATAACTTTTGAGAATGCAAATAAATTATTTAATTTGGGGTTGTAGTACTATGGATAATATTTTTGATAGATTTATATTGCAAATAGGTGAAGAAAATTTTATAAAAATTAATAACAGCAATGTTATTGTTTTTGGTATTGGAGGCGTTGGCGGAAATGCTGTCGAAGCGTTGGTTAGAAGTGGGTTAGGTAGCATTACAATTGTTGATAGTGATATAATAGATGTTACTAATATAAACAGACAAATAATATCTTCAACAGAAAATATAGGAAAGTTAAAAGTCGATGCTTGTGAAGAAAGAATGATTAAAATCAATCCTGATTTAAAAATAACAAAAATTCCTATAAAATTTGGATATGGAGAAATTATAGATTTTTCTAAATTCGATTATGTTATAGATGCTGTTGATGATATTAATGCAAAAATAGAAATTATAAAAGAAAGCAAAAAAAATAATGTTCCTGTTATTTCTTCCATGGGAATGGGAAATAAAACTGACCCAACTATGTTAAAAGTGGATGATATAAGTTTAACTTCAGTTTGCCCTTTGGCTAAAATTATTCGAGAGAAATTAAGAAAATTAAATATTCAAAATGTAAGGTGTGTTTACTCAACAGAAAAAGTAATCAAAACTAAAACAAATACAATATCTTCAAATGCGTTTGTTCCATCTTGTGCTGGAATCATAATGGCAAGAGAAGTTGTTTTTGATATAATTAATAAGTGAGATTATATGAATACTTTTGAAAAAATTTATGAAATTGTTAAAAAAATCCCCGCTGGCAGAGTATCAACCTATGGACTAATAGCAAAAGCCTTAGGTATGTTTAATGGTGGGAAAATAGTAGGATATGCTTTGCACGCTAATAAGAAACCTATTGAAATACCTTGTCATAGAGTTGTAAATAAGTTTGGAAATTTATCTAAATCTTTTGCATTTGGTGGCGCATCAGTACAAGAAAAATGGTTGAAAAAAGAAGGCATTGAAGTGGTAGATGGAAAAATAGATTTACAAAGTTATCTTTTTATTCCATAAAAAAACTTATATAAAATTAATTTAATCATAATAAATTTTAACAAATAATATTACATTCTAAAAGTAATAGCAACTAGTAAAGTTTAGCAAATGTTTTACTGATTTTATATAAATTTTTTTAAAATTAACGAATTAATTAATAAAATTTTTAATACGATATTTATTTGATGCGGGAGAAATTATGAAAGCAATAGTTTTTGACTTTGATGGAACATTGACAAATTGCCAAAAGGGTAGTAATTGTTGGTATGAAATTTGGAAATATATTAATGATTTAGAATATGATGATTTTTTGTACAATAAATATAAGCGAAAAGAAATTGATAATAAAAAATGGCTTGACCTTATATTTAAAAGATATAAAGAAAAAAATGTTAAAAGAGAATATTTATATGAAATTTCAAAAGGCATAGAACTTTTACCCGGGACTTATGAAACATTAGAATACCTATATGACAACGGTATTAAAATTTTTGTTTTATCTGGCGGTGTTAGACAGATTATTTATGATGTTTTAAAAAGAGAAAAAGTTGATAAGTTTATAACCTCGATAGAAGCTTATGATTTAATATTTAATAATGAAGGCAAATTAATTGACTATAAGTATCCTAATCTTCATAATTTAGAAAATAAAAATGAGTATATAGAACTTTTAAAACAAATTTATAATTTAAAAGGTGAAGAAATACTTTTTGTTGGCAATGGAGCAAATGATGAAACTGTATATTTAAGTGGTGTAAAAACATTATGTATAAATCCAGATAAAGCAAACATATCTAACAAATTAGTTTGGAATAACAATATTGAAAAATGTGAAAATTTATTGCAAATTCTTAATTATTGCGATATGAAGTATAAAAAATAAATAAAAGTTAAAATAAATTTAGAACATTATTTAAGGTTTAGAAATTATTGTTTAGGAGTGAATTTGTTACTTTTACTTGAAATTTTTGGATTAATATAAAAAAATTTTACATATCAGTAAAATTTTTTTTGTTTTTTTATAGTTTTTTCAATAATTAATATTTGTATTTATTATGATTTTCATACGATAGAATTATATTTTTGTTTAATTTTCAGGTTTGAAAAATTTGTTGTTTAATGGGAAATAACTAAATATTATAATTATCATAGCAATTAATGTAGTAATGATTTCGCTTAATATATTCAATAGGTTAAAAGCATCTAAATTATACACAAAAACAGGTGTTAAAAATCCTATTATAATTGCGATATAGAAAAGTATTATATCAAATATCAAACTTTCTTTTTTTACAATAAACTTAAACAAATAGTAGCCTACAACAATTACAATCATTTGCATTATTAATGTTATTAAAAGACCTATTAAAACATTATTAAAATCAACAAAGAATGATGTTACTAAAAAAAATATTATAGTTGGAAAAAATGCTAATTTTAAATGTTCAAAAACGCTTTCATTAGTCGCTACAAATCCTTGCAAAAATATGTTATTTTTAGACCATTTATATACAAAATGATTTAATGTACCTAATATGCTTACAAATAATATTCCTATTATTAAAAATAAAGTTAAATTCATAATTACCCCTTTTTATAATTTATAATATAATTTTCAAAATATTACAAATTTTTTAATATAACTTTAAAAAAACTTTTGCAGTAGCAAGAACGTCATTAATTGCTCTATGCGCGCCTTGTAAACTGATACCTAATTTTTCACATATTGTTCCTAATTTGAAATTTTTAAGTCCTAAAATCTTTTGTCTTGCTAAAGTTAGGGTGTCTATTTGTTCGTGATTAAATTCATAGCCCATTTTTTTTGAAATGGCATCAATAAAGCCCATATCAAAACTTATATTTTGAGCGACTAAAACACAGCCATAGCAATATTTATAAAAGTCGGGCAATATGTAATTTATTTTTGGTGCGTCTTTAACCATATCATTAGTAATATGTGTAATCTCTGTAATTTCTGCAGGAATATCTTTATCAGGATGCACAAATGTAGAAAATGTTGATATTATTTTTCCTTTTGAAATTTTAACTGCACCAATTTCTATTATTTCATTTGTTTTACAATCAAGTCCTGTGGTTTCAGTGTCAAAGACAACAAAATCTTTTTCCCAAACCCTTGTATCAGTTGTGTCAAACAGTGAACTCTGTTCAAAATCTTCATATTTTTCAGGGAAGACTGTATGATATTTTTCATTTACTGATTTTTTATTAGTTTTTCCTTTCATTTTTGTATATTCGCATAGGCAAATGCTATCTGCTGTAAAACTTAATGTGTCTTTATACATTTTTGTATAACCTTTTATGGCAACTTTTAAGTTATTTTCTAATGATTCAGCTCTGACTAATTCTTTTGCACGCGGGAAAAAACTAACATTTATGTGCTTGTTTTCATTGTTTAAACTAAATGTATAAAAAGTTTTTTCATATTTTATTTCTTTGCCGTTTTTCATTGCAGTTTTAGTGTAATTGCGTTTCTCTAAAAATTTAATCTCACCACATATTACTACATCTTTCATCTCTCTATCAATAGTGGTAAAATCAATCGCTGTGTTGTATTCAGCACTACCTATTAATTCCACTTTATTAGTTAATTCATATAATATTTTTTCATCAATCATCTTAATGGAATTTTGAAATTCTATGTTGTCATCAATAAAATTCGTTCCTATATCGTCTTGTAGTTTTTCAAACTGCACACTAAATTCTGCAATAAAATTTTCAGTTAATTTATTGACTATTTCAATTTCTTTTTTTGCTTTTACCGCATAATCATATATTGATGGTCTAAGACGAATTTTGACTTTTGCATTTATTCCAGAACATTCAACTGTAATATCATTTGAATTTAAGTTTTTTGATAGGGTGGGGAAGTTATTAATAAGTGTCATATATATGTATGTCCCTAAAACTGTTTCATTTACAACACATTTCGTGAACTTTACATCTATATCACAAAATTCAAGCATAGATTTTAATTTGTCTTTAATTTCACCTATATTTTCTTGAGTTATATCTATTAAATCAGGATTATATAAAAATTTAACAGTAACAAGGTTTTGACTTGCACTATATTCTGCATTATTAAACTTTAGACTAGAAAATTTTTCTCCTAAATCTTTTACAATATTAATCATAGCATAATTATAACAAGTTAGACAGTTTTGTCAACATTATCTTATTCTTATTTATATAAGTATACCTTTTTTATATATGTAAATATAATTAGTATAACTCAATTTAAATAAACATAATTGTTATAACTAAAGGTTATATTAATTTTTACTTTATTATCTATGTTAGTTTGTTTTTTCATTTTTACACCTATTTTATATATACTTTTTTAAAATTTCTATTTCAGATTTAGAATCATAGAATTTTTATAAAACATCTTGATTATTAAAATTTATTAAAAAATATTAAAAAAAATTGTGATTTTTTACATAAAATAGTTGACAATGGTTAACAATACACATATAATAGTGTTAGCACTAAAGTGTTAAGAGTGCTAAAAGGGGGAAAGAATTGGAGGATAAAAAGTTAAAAAGGAAATATGACATTTTGATTTTCTCTGTAGAGCATTATATCAAAATGGCTGAACCTATCACTTCATTCTTACTTCAAAATGAATTTAATGTGTCTAGTGCGACTTTAAGAAACGAGTTAAATTCTCTAGAGGCTATGGGTTATTTAGAACAAATACATACTTCAGGTGGTAGAATCCCAACCTCTAAAGCATATAAGTTTTATGTTGAGAATATCTTAGAATCGGGGAAATTGAATGTTGATACGCTAGAAAGAGTTCGTGGCGAGATTGAAAATAAGTCAGTAGGGCTTATATCGACACTGTCCGCTTTAGCAAGGCGTTTAAACAAATATACCAGTTGTCCTACAATACTGATTTCAAGGCATTTAGAGGATTTAGAGATTGAAAAAGTGCAAATTATTCCACTAATGCAAAAAGATGCATTATTGTTAATTGAAACAAAGGCTGGGGTTGTTGATGAAAATATCAATTTATCTTATGGTATAGATGCATCAAGTTGTTTAGATGCTTCAACCTTTATAACCGAACGATTTAAAGGTAAAACAATAGGCTATTTAATTGACAATATTGCTGACGTTACATTGAAAGCAGGAGTTAAAATTGCAGAATTTAAAAATTTAATTGATGAAGTTACAAAGTCATTATCAAAAGTTATTGAAACAAAATTAAAAGTAACTAATGAAAACACTGCAAAATTATTAAAAAATCGTACTGCGAATGAATACAAAGACACAGAAAACATATTGTCATTTATAGAAAATGATGATGAAGTGCTTTTGGAATTTGCTGACAATAATGAGGTCGAAGTAAAAATAGGCGAAGAGAACTCATCTGAAAAATTAAAAGGTGGAATGGTGATAACGGCACCTATTGTAATAGGAGGAGTAAGTATAGGTTCGCTGTCTTTAGTTGGACCAAAGCGTGTTGATTATAAAAATTTAGCGACTGCTTTAAAATTAATTGTTAGCGAAGTAGAAAAGTTGGGAGATGATAATGAAAAATAGAAATTATTTCGATAAAGAAAAACATAAAAATCACCAAGAATATTCTAAAGAAAATGCTGAATCTCATGATTTTGAAGATGAATCTTTATTAAGTCAAGAACAAATTACAGATAATGAAGAGAATTTTTGTGATTGTACTAATGATTGCAATTGTCACAAAGATGAATATTCAAATTGTGGTGAAAAATGTAATTGCAATGATGAATGTGATTGCGATTGCAAAGGAGACGGTGAAAAATGTAATTGCAATGATGAATGCAATTGTGAATCAAAGGATAACGAAAATAGTGAAAAATCTGACAATTTAGAAGGAAGTTCTAGTGAAGTAGAAAATCACAGTAAAGAAAATCAAGACTATTTTAACATTTTGTTACAGACTAAAGCAGAATTTGATAATTACAGAAAGCGAACAGCAAATATTCGTTTAGAAGCATTTCAAGACGGATTTATGGAAGCAGTTAGAGAATTCTTGCCAGCACTAGATAGTTTTATTCTTGCACAAGATATGATTAAAGATAAAAATACTTTAATGGGTATTAAGTTTATAGAAAAAGGTATTCTTGATACACTCTCTAAAATGGGTGTAGAAAAAATATCTTGTGATGGCGAATTTAATCCAGAATTGCACAGTTGTATCGACACTGTTAGCGAAGGAGATGTTCCTTCAAATCATATTGTAAAGGTGGCGACTAATGGCTTTACTTATAAAGGTAAAGTGTTAAGATATGCAAATGTAATAATCAAAAAATAAAATTATAAAAAAATTACAACAATCAAAAAAGGAGTTATTTATGGGAAAAATTATTGGTATTGATTTAGGTACAACAAATTCGTGTGTTGCCGTTATGGAGAATGGCACACCTACTGTTATTCCAAATGTTGAAGGGGGAAGAACTACACCTTCTGTAGTGGCTTTTAAAGGTGATGAAAGAATTGTGGGTAATGCCGCTAAGCGTCAAGCAGTTGCTAACCCTGACAAAACTGTAATCTCTATAAAAAGACATATGGGTACAGATTATAAAGTTAAAATTGATGACAAATCATATTCTCCGCAAGAAATTTCTGCTATGATTTTGTCAAAATTGAAGTCTGATGCTGAGGCATATTTAGGAAGTAAAGTTACACAGGCTGTTATTACAGTTCCTGCATATTTTAACGATTCTCAAAGACAGGCTACTAAAGATGCTGGTAAAATCGCAGGTTTGGAAGTTTTAAGAATTATTAATGAACCTACTGCGGCTGCTCTTGCTTATGGACTTGATAAAACTGATGGTAAAAACCAAAAAATTCTAGTATTTGACTTGGGTGGCGGTACATTTGATGTATCTATTCTCGAAATCGGTGATGGTGTGTTTGAAGTTTTGGCTACTAATGGTGATACTAGACTTGGTGGTGATGACTTTGATAACAGAATTATTGATTTGTTAGTTTCTGAATTTAAAAAGGAAAATAATATTGATTTGTCAACAGATAAACTTGCTATGCAAAGACTTAAAGAAGCAGCAGAAAAGGCTAAAATTGAACTTTCTACTATGAGTCAAACAACTATTTCGCTTCCATTTATTACTGCTGATGCTACAGGTCCTAAACACTTAGAGTATACTCTTACTAGGGCTAAATTTGAAAGCATCATAGAAGACCTTGTTGAAAAGACTTTGGTTTGTACTAGAAAGGCTTTGGCTGATGCTGGTCTTAGCAAAACTGATATTCATAACGTAGTTTTGGTTGGTGGTTCAACTCGTGTTCCTTGTGTAGTTGATGCTATTTCTAAAGAAATACCTGTTACACCAAATAAATCTGTTAACCCTGATGAATGTGTTGCTGTTGGTGCGGCTATTCAAGCAGGTGTATTGGGCGGTGAAGTTAAAGATGTATTATTACTAGATGTTACACCTCTATCTTTAGGTATTGAAACTTTGGGTGGAGTATTTACTAAATTGATTGAAAGAAATACTACTATTCCTACAAAAAAATCTCAAATCTTTAGTACTGCTCAAGATAATCAACCAGGTGTTGAAATTCATGTTTTACAAGGTGAAAGAGAGTTTGCTGCTCAAAATAAATCTTTAGGTAAATTCCAATTAGTTGGTATTGCTCCTGCTCCTAGAGGAGTGCCTCAAATCGAAGTAACATTTGATATTGATGCTAATGGTATAGTTAATGTTTCTGCAAAAGATTTAGGTACAAATAAAGAACAAAAAATTACAATTACTGCTTCTACTAATTTGTCAGAAGAAGAAATTAATAGGGCTGTAAAAGAAGCTGAACAATTCGCTGAAGTTGATAAAAAGAGAAGAGAAGTAATTGATAGCAGAAATAATCTAGATGGTATGATTTTCACTATTGAAAAAACTGTTAGAGAAAATGCTGACAAGATTAGTGAAGAGGATAAAACAAAATTAAATAATGCTACTGAAGAGGCTAAAAAACATTTGTCAAGCGAAGATTTGAATGAAATCAAAAATGCTTACGATGAGTTAACAAAAGTTTCTAACGAAGTTTTCTCAAAAATGTATCAAAATCCTAATGGTTCTAACACTGGCTCAAATGACAATGGTGCATCTAATAATGGTTCAAATAGTTCCAACCCTGATGATGTAATTATTGAGTAATTCTTTAGGGGTAGAATATGGCGAAAGATTATTATAATATATTAGGTGTTAGCAAAACTGCAAGTGAAGATGAAATAAAATCCGCTTATAGAAGTTTAGCAAAAAAATATCACCCAGACCTTAATAAAACCCCTGAGGCGGCGGAAAAATTTAAAGATATTAACGAAGCATATTCTGTCCTTAGCGATAAAACAAAGCGTTCAAATTACGACCAATATGGGTCAGCAGATGGCCCACAAGGCTTTGGTGGTTCAGGTGGCTTTGGTGGCGGATTTTCATCTTCGTCATTTAACTTTGATGATATTTTTGATATTTTCGGTTTTGGTGGCAAAAGCAAGGCAAGTGCAGGCATAGAAGTAGGAGATGATGTATTGACTAATCTCACTATAAGTTTTGAAGAGGCTTGTAATGGCGTTGAAAAAGAAATTGTTATAAATCGAAAAGAAAGATGTCCTGATTGTTCAGGAACGGGTGCTAAAAAAGGTGCTCCTCAAGAAAAATGTACTCAGTGTAATGGTACAGGTAGAGTTCAAATCATTCAAAATACATTGTTTGGCAGAATGCAGACAGTAGGCGAATGTAAAAATTGCCACGGAACAGGTAAAATTGTTAAAGAAAAATGTACAAATTGTCATGGTGTTGGTACAAAATTCGTTACAAGACGAATTAAAGTTAAAATTCCTGCAGGTATTGATGATGGGCAATCTATAAGAATGCGAGGTGAAGGCGAACAATTAGCATCGACTAACTCACAATCTGGTGATTTAGTTATTAAAATTAAGGTTTTGCCACATCAATTATTGCAAAGACAGGGCTTTGATCTATATGTAGATGTATATGTTCCTTTCACAACACTTTTGCTAGGTGGCAAGATTGAAATACCTACTATTAAAGGAAATACTACATTAGATGTAGACCCATTAACTCAAAATGGTACAACTTATACTTTACGAGGTAGAGGAGTTAAAAACTTAAGAGGCTTAGGTTATGGCAACATTATAGTTACATTAAAAGGTGAAATACCAAAAAGCCTTGACAAAGAGTCTAAGAAAAAATTAAAAGAGATTCAAGAAAACTTTAAAGAAAGTGATTATCCAAAAACTACTTTATACAAGAAAAAATTATAAAAATCATCTTAATAGATGATTTTTTTATATGAGTTCAAACTAAGTATTATAATAATAGTTTATTTATTAAATTTCAAGAAAAAATATAATTATTATGGAAATTGTATTGATATAATTAATAATGAAAATTAAGAAATGTTAATAATAAAATTATGACTTAAATTATTATTTTTGAAACTAATACAAAAAGAAACTTCACTTTTAGATATAGAGTTTTTTTATTATATTTTTTAGTTTAAAAATTGGTTGATTTTGTTCTTTTATCTTGAAACTAATATAAAAAACTTTGTTTTCATTTGTGTGGTTATCTTTGCTTTTCTGCTAGTTTCAAAAGGGTGTCATTAGTTTAGGTGATTTAAATTTTACATAAAAAGTAGGTATATTTATTTGTATATATTTTGCTAGTTTTTAAATACTAACCTTTAAACTTTTTAATAAAATAGAACAAACGAAGATTAAGCAATTTTATTGACATAAATTTTTCGTTTATATTGTAATGTAAGCAAGTGTATAATATCATTAAAAAAAATCATCAACACTGATGATTTTGGTGCCGATGGCCGGGGTCGAACCGGCACGGAAGTTTCCCCCCGAAGGATTTTAAGTCCTTTGCGTCTGCCATTTCGCCACATCGGCATATTAAAATTGGAGGCACCAATCAGAATCGAACTGATGAATGAGGGTTTTGCAGACCCTGGCCTTACCGCTTGGCGATGGTGCCGTACCAATTTGCTATTTTATTTTAGCATAATTTCTATATTGTGTCAATTATTTTTTTAAGTTTTAATTTATTTTATTTAGTTTTTACCTTTTTATTAAAACATTTTCTGACTATCTCGATATATGTTTTATTCTTTAGTTTTTATTTTATATGAATTTATTCTTCTTTATGTGAATTATCAAATTTATATAATTTTGCATATTATTTTATATGAAAGATAGAATTTACATAATTAATTGTCCTAAATTGTTAAAACCTTTATTAAAACTTGTTTTTAGAAAACATTATTTTAAATTAAACAAATAAAATTATATATTTCATCTATTAATTTTATATTGATTTGTGTATTAGATTGAATTTTATATTCAGTATAAGTTTTTATGAATATAAATTTTTTTTGCTTTCATATTTTTATAAGTAAATTAAAATCATTTGAAATACGAGTGCAAGATTAAAAATATAGAAATATAATAAAACAAAATACAATAATTAAAGTAAAAGCGGTTTTAAAAATAGAAATTATTGAAAACCATTAAAATATAACATTATTTAATTATAATAATTTATGCTATGTAAGCATAAAATACAATATTATATAAAACATACAACAATATACATTAATATAATGCATAAAATTTATTTGTAGAAAATGTATAAAATGTACATATTGACGCAATAAAAAAATGACTTAAATAAAATGTAAATATTGTATTTAAGCCATTTATTCATAAATTATGTTATTGTGGAGCGGAAGACGAGATTCGAACTCGCGACATTTGCCTTGGCAAGGCAACGCTCTACCACTGAGCCACTCCCGCATA
>CASFFI010000069.1 GCA_949293925.1 uncultured Christensenella sp.
ATATGCTATTGGAAATGTTATTTATGAATGATAATTTTATTTATTAAAATTTAAATTTAATATTTGACAACTATATATTTTATTTGTTATCATACAATTAGATATATTAAGAATATGCTATAAGTAGGAGTTCATATGAATGATATAGTAACTACTCAGAAATTGCGTTCAAATTCAACATATTTTATGATGTATTGCAGTAGATTTGGTAAAATTTTATCAAATATATCTATTGTTTGTCTGTTGCTTTGTGTTGCATCTATAATCACTACATTAATCTCGGTTTTCCTTATAATGTTTGGTGTTATAATGATGATTTGTACACTTGGTTTAGTGTTCGCTATTTTCCCTAATTATTGGAGTATGTTAACATCAACTGGTGAATTTGTAGGAAAATTTGCTAGTTTTATGGTTTACGCTTGGAAATTTTTAGCACCTATTGGTATTATTTGTGCTATTTTATCTGTAGTATTTTTATTGTTGGACAGAAATAACAAACACACTGCTCGAATTGTTTTTTCCGTGTTAGTTTTAATTTCTATTATTATAATTATTTTTGTTTTGTTGAGAGGGAACTAATATGAAAGAACTTAATTTAAAATTAACCGGTTCAAATGCTGTTTCAAGTGTTTTTATAGATGGTAAAAGTGTTAGATTAAAAAGGAATAAGTTTAATTCTTTAGAAACTAATTATACTACAGACAAAGATTGTGTTGAAGTTGTTATTTTGAGACAATTGGAGTTGAAAAGTAGAATTTGGTTTTTAATGGCTATGATATTCTTTGTTATAAGCATATTTGGTATATTGGATCCACCTTATGATAGAAAATTTATTGCTATAAATTGCAAATTTAAAATAAACTTAAAAGAAACTAATAAGGTCGTAGTCGCTTTTAATAATTCATCAAATGCTAAAGCTGTTGATATTAAATCAGATTGTGAAGTCGAAGTGATTGAAAATTCATATTACATTGATGAACAAGTGAAAAAGAGATATAAAATTTTAATAGGTGTGAAAATCTTATTATGGATAGCCTTAATTATAACGTTAATTTTTGTGCTAAAAAAATATTTATAAAAGGATCGCTTTATGAAGGTTTATGTTAAAAATAAAATGTTTTCTTGGGGTGGCAGTTCTGAGGTGTTAGATGAAAACAAAAATTTAGTTTTTGTTGTTAAAGGAAAAATTTTAAGCCCTACTCGAAAGAAAAAAGTTTGTGATGCAAATGGTAACATATTATATACAGTAAGAAACAAATGGTTTAATTGGTTTGTTCATAGTGCTTACATTTATGATTCTGACAATAATAAAATAGCTAAAGTTAAAGATAAATTTTTTAATTTTAAAAACGAATATTTTATTACAGGATACAAAGATGAAATTCAAATTGAAGGGAAGTTCTTTTCGCTTGAATCTAGAATTTTAAAAAACGGAGAACTTTTTGGTACAATAAGAAGAAATATTACATTCTTTGTGGATAGTTTTGAGTTGGAAGCTAATGAGGAAGATTTGCCTTTTTTGGTTTCATTGGTTATTGCAATTGATAATATTACAGACAAGAAAAGAAAATAGTATTTTGATTTAAATAAATATTTGTTTTAATTGTGTAGTTATAAAAAAGTGAACGATTTTGTTCATTTTTTTATTATTTTATAATAATTCCTTTTAATTTATTTTATATTAAATCATATTTTTTAAAATATTGCAGAAAATGATTTTATGAAAATTAATCTCAACAATGTAAAATCAAGAATATTAAAAGAATTTGACAGTCCGCAAGATTTGAAAGTTAAAAATTTTTTTATATCTAACAAACAGGCGGTAATTATATATTTTGCAGAACTTTGCGATGAAATTAGAATAAATGAAGAAATTATTCGTCCAATAATGCATATTGATGAAAATATTAAAGAATTAGAATTAGTTAACAAATATTTATTAAGTATCGAATTTACATCTGAAACGGACATTATGATAGTTAAAGAAAAGTTGTTAAAAGGTCATTGTGTATTAATTGTTGATGGATTTTCCACAATAATATGCTGTAATGTGGAAAAAATTATAGGTCGAACTATTCAAGAATCTCCTACTTCTATTGTCATTAAAGGGCCCAGAGAGGGTTTTGTCGAAAGCATAAAGACTAATTTGTCTTTAATAAGAAAAAGAATACCTGATGCTAATCTCAGAGTTGATATTCAGCAAGTAGGCAGTATTACAAAAACAATGGTATCTATTATTTACTTAAAAGGAATTGCAAGTGAAGAAGTTATAAAAAAAATTAAACAAAAATTAAAAAAAATAAATATTGATGGAATTATTGATAGTTCATATATCGCAGGGTTTTTAAAAGAAAGAAAATATTCAATCTTTAAGCAGACAGGTAGCACAGAAAAACCTGATATTCTCTGCTCAAAGATATTGGAAGGTAGAGTTGGAATTTTAGTAGATGGTTCTCCTATTGCTATAACACTACCATTTATTTTACTTGAAGATTTACAGGACAGCGGAGACTATTACGACCAGCCTATTAGAGCCACTTTCTTAAGATTTTTAAGACTTATAGGTGTTGTTATAGCAATATTACTACCTGGTATTTATGTTTCTTTACAAATTTACCATTACAAGATTTTGCCTACTGAATTTTTGATTACAATTATGAATACAGCAAAAGATATTCCATTTAATCCATTTTTTGAAACTGTTTTTATAATTATACTGTTTGAAATTTTATACGAAGCAAATTTAAGAATGCCACAATATGTAGGTATGGCATTAAGTATTGTTGGTGCATTGATTTTAGGTGATACTGCTGTTAATGCAGGCCTTGTAAGTCCACCCGCTGTTATGATTGTCGCATTGTCTGGGATTTCATTCTATTTAGTTCCTAATCAAACTGGACAATTTACTTTTTTGCGTTTAATTTTTGCTATAGTTGGCGGAGTTTTAGGGCTTTATGGGATATTATTGTCAGTAGTTTTTCTGGTTGCGTACTTATGTAATATTAATGAATATTCAAGTGAGTATATGGCTCCATTATCTCCATATATAAGAAGCGACCAAAAAGACAATATGTTCAAAAAAACTATTAGCGAAATGCGAACTCGTCCTGTATCAATAAAAAATAATAAAAAAAATTTAATACGGGAGGATAAATATGAATAAAAGAAAACTTAGTTTTAGGCAGTTGGGCATAATAACTCTTTTAGCAACTATAGCATTAAAATTTTTTGCTTTGCCATCTTTGATTTATGAAATATCAAATAATGATAGTTTTTTGACATCAATAATTATGCTAATATTAGATGTTTTGATGACATTTTTAGTTCTTGTTATTTTGAAAAGAGCGGACACTCAAAATTTTTATGAATATGTAAAAATGTGCTTTGGAAAAATCTTTGCCAAAATATATTGTGTTGCTTTATTGTTACTATTTTTATTACAAATTGCTTTATCTTTAGAAGGATTACATTTCTTTATTGTTGAAAATTTATTTATTGATTTTAAACCCGCATTATTTATTTTGCCTTTAGTTGTTGTTGTAATATATCTATGTGTAAATGGCGATTACAATATAGCAAAAGTTTCTGAAGTTTTTATTTGGGTTATAATTATTGGGGTTATTTTTATTATTGTTTCTAGTATGGGGAATGTAGAGTTTGATTTTTTCTTGCCCATTTTAAAAGATGGTGTAAAACCTATAATAAACTCAGCATATTCACATATTGCTTGGTTTGGGTCATTTAATGTTTTGTTTTTATTCTTTGGTAGAGTTGATTTAAAGTCTAATCAAAAAAAGTTTTGGTTTTATATAATTATAACAATTTTTATCTACTCACTATTATTTTTTACATTTTATGGCTTATTTAATATCACTTCTTCTCAACATTCTTTTGCTATAAGTGATATCAGTCAAATTTCAAGTTCATCAGGGTCTTTAAATGAGATTGCTTGGCTAGTTGTAGTAATTTGGATGATTGCACAAGTTTTGCAACTTGCAATTTATGTAAATGTTGCATCTAAATCAATATCTCTACTATTTAATTGCAAAAAAGATATCCCTATAATACTAATTGGTATTTATATGATTTTTTGTATTATATTAAGTAAACAAATAACACATTTAAGAATTGTATTTTATTCTACAGGAATTAAAATCTTTGTGATAATTATTGCCTATATTTTGCCATATATCTTATTTGTTGCTTCTACAATTAATTATAATTTACATTATCGCGGAGGGCAAAAGTATGATAAAAAAAATGTTTAGTTACAAATCATTATTATGCATATTGCTTGTGATTATATTTTTACTTGGAATTGGTGGAATATCTGCTGAAGCACAAGGAAATCGACTAGCTGTAGTAAATTTGCTTGCTGTTGATAGTGATGGTGAAAAGATTGAAGTTGCTGTTAACATAATCACTCCTTCATCAGGAGGAAAAACAACTAAAACTTTTAGCGGAAGTGGTAAAACAATTTCAAAAGCATTGGAAAATGTTTCCGTACAATTAGGAAAAGATATTGGACTTGCCCATTGTGATGTTATGGCGGTAGGTGATAATTTGTGCAATGAAGGAATTTTAAAAGTGTTAGATTTTTTTACAAGAACAAAAAAAGTTGGCAGGAATGCTAAATTATTAAACTTTAATAAAGAACCTTTTAAATTTTTAGAGGCAATGACATATTTAAATGAAACATTAAATCTTGAAATTGCAGAAATAATTTCTTACAACAAAGACTCTTTAGATGCTAGTGAATCAAATATTGAAGCGTTTTATTCAGGTTATTATAGCGATATAGGGGTAGCAATAATGCCTAAAGTAGAAATTACAACTGACCAAAAATTAAATGCTATAAAAGTAAAAGCATCTGGTGAAAATTCTTCATCTAACTCTGGCAATGAAGGCTCCACTAGTTCCGGTGGCGGTAGCAGTGCGGGTGGAAGTGCGTCTTCTAGTGATGAACTATATTTTGTAAATGATGGGACAACTTCTGTCTTTAAACAAGGTATAAAAGAGTTTGAAGTCAGTAGCGTTGATATGTCAAAAATAAACATACTTCATACTGGGTCTAGAAGTGGAAATTTTATTTTGCATAATGTTACTGATGAATTATACAATAACGCAGATGTGTCTATATTGATGGAAAATAAAAAACTTGAAGTAGATACTAGTTTTAAAGGAAATGTTCCCGTACTAAAAGTAAATATGCAGGCATTTTGCACAATTGAAGAAGTTGTAGAAAATGGTAAAAATGATAAATTTTTGACTAATTATTCTAATTTTTTGAATAAAATTATTAGAAATCTTCTGGAAGAAAAAATAAAAACAGATATTATAACTGCTTTTGAATATTTAAAAAATATGGAATTTGAAACATTAAATATATATTCAAAATTTAACAAATATCATTATAAAAAGTGGATTAAATATTTATCTACAGTAGATTATTATTTAGATGGGGTACAATTAGAAGTAACTGTTTTAGTTATAGATAATGCATAGTAAGATTTTGTTTGACAAAAATTATATGTTGTGTTAAAATTTACTAACTTAATAAAAACTGTGAAACTATATAGTAAAATTTTGATACAACTAAAGAGAGAGAACTCGTGGCTGGGAAGTTCTTGTCAAGGTCAAAATTTGAATTTCAATAGTGGAGTTTCCTTTCGGTAAAGCGTTGCATTAAGAAAGGACGGATAAAACCGTAAAAATATTAATGAGTATAAAATTGGGTGGTACCACACTTGCCTAGTGTCCTATGTCATAGGGCACTTTTTTGTTTTAAGGAGTTAATATGTTTGAAGATATTTTAAAAAATTTTGAGAATAAGTTAAATAATGCAAACAAAGAAACCGAGTTAGATGCATTAAGAGTTGAATATTTGGGCAAAAAAGGAATTGTTCAATCTTTAATGGAAAAAATAAAAACTTTATCGAATGAAGAAAAGCCAAGTTTTGGAAAAAATGTGAATTTATTAAAAGTGAATATTACAAACTTGCTGGACGAAAAAGAAATCAAAGTAAAAAATTCAATGCTCGAAAAAGAAATTAGTAATACTGTAAAAACAGATTTAAGTGAGATTGAATTAGAAAATATGGGAAGTTTACACCCTGTTACTTTAATGCAACTTGAATTGGAAAAAATATTTAAATCAATGGGGTTTTCGGTAATTGATGCTCAAAAAGAAGTTGTTACAGAGTTTGAAAATTTTGAAGCAGTAAATGTTCCCAAAGACCACCCTGCTAGAGATATGCAAGATACATTTTGGCTGGAAAATGGGCAACTATTAAAAACTCAAACTTCGGCAATGCAAAATTATTGTTTAAGAAATTTAGATATGCCAATCAGGGCAATATTTCCAGGCAGATGTTTTAGAAATGAAGATGTTGACGCTTGCCACGAAATGTCATTTTTCCAAATGGAAGGAATGATTGTTGATAAAAACATTTCAATTGCAAATCTTAAATATTTTATGGACGAATTGTTGCAAAAAATATTTAATGACAAAATAAATTACAGATTGCGTCCAGGATATTTCCCTTTTACTGAACCTAGTTTTGAAATTGATGTTGAATGTCGTATTTGTAAAGGAAAAGGTTGTCCTACTTGTAAAAATTCTGGTTGGCTAGAATTAATACCTGGTGGTATGATTCACCCAAATGTTTTAAGGTTAGGCGGTGTTGACCCAGACAAATATCAAGGTTTTGCTTTTGGACTGGGCCTTACTAGACTTGCCCTTATGAAATATGAAATTTCAGATATTAGGGATTTAAACTCGTGTAATTTAAAAATATTAAATCAATTTAAAGAATAATTAATTTTAATTACTAAAATTATTTTAAAAAAATTTTTAAATTAAAATAATGAAATATAAAAAAATATTAAAAATAAATTAATAAAAAAATACAAAAAATCAAAAAAATAATAAAAAAATAGTAAAAAATTATATAAATTATCTTATTATTTATAAAATTTAAGTTAAATTAAAAATTAAATAAATTTAATTAGACAAAATTAAAATTAATTATAAAAAAATTAAAATAAATTATGAAAAAACAGCAAATAAAAAATTAATAAATAAAAAATATAGATAAAATAAAATCAAAAATAAATAAAAATATAACAGGAGAAAATATGAAAATAAGTTTAAATTGGTTGCGTGATTTTGTAGATATTGATGAATTAGACGAAAAAACTTTAATTGATAATTTAACCGTTATGACTTGCGAATTGGAAGGAGTTGAATATAAAGGAATTGATATTTCTAATTTGGTTGTAGGTAAAGTTTTAGAGTGTGACGCTCACCCTAATAGTGACCATTTGCATTTATTAAAAGTAGATGTAGGAAATGAAATATTGGATATTGTCTGTGGTGCCCCTAATGTAAAAAAAGGTGTAAAAGTAGTGGTTGTAAAAGTTGGCGGAACTCTGCCAGGAATGAAAATCAAAGAGAGATTAGTGGCAGGTTTTAAAAGTCAAGGAATGTGTTGCAGTGAAGAAGAATTAGGATTAAATATTGAAAGCGAAGGCATTATTATATTAGATGATTCAATAGAAGTTGGCACTGATGCCATAAAATTGTTAGGGTTGAAAGATGTAGTATTAGAGATAGATAATAAATCATTAACAAACAGGCCTGATTTGTGGGGGCATTATGGTTTTGCTAGAGAAGTTGCTTGTATATTAAAAAAACCTTTAAAATCCATTGCTAGTGTAGATTTAATGAATTTTAATAATTTACCAAAATTTAATGTTAAAGTTGAAAGCGAAAATTGTTACAGATATTCCGCTATTAAAGTGGAAAATGTAAACATTCACGAAAGTGATTATAAAACAAAAGTGCGTTTATTTTATTGCGGTATGCGACCTATAAATCTTTTGGCTGATTTGACAAATTATGTTATGCTCGAATTAGGACAACCTATGCACGCATTTGATGGTAAAAAAGTAAATGAAATAATTGTTAAAGACCTTGTAAGCCCTATTAGTTTTATGACACTAGACAAGATTGAAAAGAAATTGCCACAAGGTAGTACTGTAATTTGTAACAAAGATGATGTAGTTGCTGTCGCTGGAGTTATGGGTGGTTTAGATAGTGAAATAACGGACGATACCAACTCAATACTTTTAGAAAGTGCAAATTTTTATGCAAAGGCAGTAAGACTATGTGCTAACGCTATTGGTACTAGAACAGACTCTTCAAATAGATATGAAAAAACTTTAGACCCTGAACTTTGTGAAATTGCAACTGCTAGATACCTATATCTTTTGAAAAATATTGACACTAATATAAAAGTAGTCAGTTCTTACACTGATATTTATAAAAAACATTATGACAAAATCGTTATTGATATTAGTAAAAAATTTATTGATGATTATATAGGTGAAGTTATTAATGAAAGTCAAATTATAGATATCTTGACAAGATTAGGATTTAAAATTCAAAACAATAATCATAATTACAAAATATTTGTCCCAAGTTTTAGAGCGACAAAAGATATAAGCAATAAATCTGATATTGTTGAAGAAGTTGCTAGAATGTATGGCTATAACAAAATACAGCCAAAATCCAATATGATGCCTGTTGCTCCTACTGCTATAAATATTTTCCATGAAGATATGATGAATGCTAAAAAATATTTATGCAATAGATTTTCATATTCAGAAGTTCATTCGAATATTTGGCAAAAAAGAGCATTAATAAAAGAATTAAAATTAAATGTGGATAAAAATGTGCAAATATTAAACTCAATTTCTGGTGATAATGAATTAAGAAGCAATATGATTATAACCTTGCTTGATGCTGTGATAATTAATAGACAAAATTTTGATAATATTAATATTTTTGAAATTGGCGAAGTGTTCAACGGTTTCGATGAAAAAAATCAAGTAGTTGAAAATACTCATCTTTGTATGGTTAAAGCGTCTAAAAATCAAGATAGCAAAACTCTTTATAAGAAATTGGCAAAAGAGATTAAAGAATTAGTTTTTGAACTAAAGTCTGTTGAAGTTAAATTCGTAGATAACACTAAAGTTAAAGATTATATGCACCCTGTTGAAAATATGCAGATAATTATTAATAATACAGAATTAGGCGTTATATCTATTGTCCACCCAAGAGTTGAAAATATTATTGATAAAAAATTAAGTATTGCATTTTTAGAAATTGATTTTGGAAAATTATCTAATATTAAAAAATCAGAAATAAAAATGTCCGCTGTATCAAAATTTCCAAGCACAGATGTGGATTTAAGTTTTGTGTGTGATGAAAATATACCATATCAGAAATTAAAAGATATAATATCTTCTATGCATTATAAATTTTTAAAGAAATATAAATTAATAGAAGTTTATAAAGATAAAGAAAAATTAGGTAACAAAAAAAGCATTACCATTAGATTCGTTTTATGTGCAAACAACAAAACATTGAGTGCTGATGACGTCAAAATATTTACCGATAGGGTTATAAAAGAACTATCAAAATCTAATATTGAATTTAGATACTAAAATATCATATTATATCTTCGAATGTAAAATTTTACAAAAAAAATTAAAAAAATCAAAATTTACAGCAAAAATTACAAAATTTGCTGTATTTTTTATAAAAATTATTAAATTTTTCATATTATACTAGGCGTAAGGTGTATTATGAATAAATTGCAAGCAAGGATTGTTAAACAAAAAACTTATTTAATTTTAAAATATTTAATACCTTTTTTATTGTTGATTATATTTTCAAATAGCAATATAGGATTTAAATATTCTCCATTTTCTAGTGCTTTTTTGTTCGCTTTGGTTTGGTGCAATTTTAATCTTTACATTATAAGCGTAGAATATTTTTTTGCAAACATTTTTTTTAATATGACGATTGACGCTTTGATTCTTATCTCTATGACTATAGGTGTTTTAATATTATTTTATTTATTACACAAAATCATAAAAATTCCTATGAATATTTATTTGGTGAGTTTGTATTACATTATTAGTCAATTTGCATTGTTGTATTTTCAGGTAGTTGAAAAAACTCCTACAAGAAATATTTTAATATATCTATTTTTGGGGATTCTCTTTTTGTATA
>CASFFI010000070.1 GCA_949293925.1 uncultured Christensenella sp.
ACTTCAACGCTAGGCAAATAATTAGCACTAGGGTTATAATAAAGTTCTAGTGCTTCATTGTATTTTTTTATTGCAGATTGACTAGGATTAGTCGTTGCTGCATTATCAAAATAAATATATTCCATAATAAAATTTTAACAAAATTAATTTTTTTTGTCAATATTAGTTAAGGCACCAAATCTAGCATATTATCTAAACTATCAGCATTTAGATAAGTATCAGGAATTTTGCCGACTATCACACTTTCACAAAGCAACACATCTGTATTGCAATTAATTGTATAACTTTTGACAGGTAGAATCAAAGAAACATCAATTCTAAGATTTAAATATAACGAATGAAGAGTATTATTTATACCAATAGAAGTGAATTCTGAACGATAAGAATTAGATACTACTCCTATAGGCACTACTTTAATGTGGAGATTTGGTCCTCTACCGGCAAATAGCGGAATACCTGTAAAACTGCCTATAGGCAAGTCCACGCTATCTTTAAGCAAAACTTTTTGCATATTATTCATAGCAACTTTCACAATTTCTCTTGTCATTGCATTTATTACATATTGATTTGCCTTCATTAAAACAACATCTCCATTATCGTTAGTTACAACATCTATAACATTTTCATAGTTAATTGTTACATTAATTACATCAGAGACGGCGGAATTAATAGACCGATAAGTCAGACTTTCGACTTGTGCTTTTGTAAGATTTAAAATGATTGGGTTAACGACTTTCACAATATATAGTAATAGTAAAATAATAACAGAAAAAATGACTAATAAAAATAGCCATATTTTTTTATTTTTCCGTCTTATAAATGCCATATAACATATATATTAGGTATTATAATTATTATGCAAAATTAAAAAGTTTAATTATCTAAATAGTCGTCCCAACAAGCCCATTTTTTTACCATTTTTCATTTGCTTCATCATATCTTTCATACTTGAAAATTGTTTTAATAATTGATTCACATCACTAACGGTACAACCACTACCTTTTGCTATTCTCACCCTTCTTGAGCCGTTTATAATGTTAGGATTATTTCTTTCTTCTTCTGTCATTGAAAGAATAATTGCTTTTGTTTTCAATAATTTTTTCTCATCAATTGCGTTTTCAATATCTTTTAACTTTCCGCCTAAATTTGGCATCATAGATAACACAGATTTAATTCCGCCCATTTTATTTAGACTATCTAGTTGAACTAAATAATCAGAAAGAGTAAATGAATTTTCCCTAAATTTTTTTTCTAATTCTTTTGCCTGTTTTTCATCAACTGCTTCTTGAGCTTTATCAATTAATGTGTAAATGTCCCCCATTCCTAGAATTCGACTTGCCATTCTGTCTGGATAAAATGGTTCAATATCAGTCAATTTTTCGCCACTAGAAATAAATTTAATAGGTTTTCCAATAACTGAACGAACAGAGAGTGCTGCACCTCCCCTTGTATCCCCGTCCATTTTAGTCAAAATAACGCCCGTAACATCTAATGCATCGTTGAATGCTTTTGACACATTGACTGCTTCCTGACCTATCATACTATCAATTACAAGCAATATTTCTGTAGGATTGATAATTGATTTAATATCTTTTAATTCATTCATTAATTTTTCATCAATTTGAAGTCTGCCGGCAGTATCAATTATAACTGTGTCAAGTCCAAATTTTTTTGCTTTTTCAATTGCTTCTAAAGAGGTTTTGGACGGATTTTGAGTATTTTTTTCATACACTTCTACTTGAATAGATTTTCCTAATGTTTTCAACTGTTCAATAGCTGCGGGTCTATATATGTCACAAGCAACAAGTAATGGTTTTTTACCTTGCTTTTTTAGATTTAATGCTAGTTTACCAGCAAAAGTAGTTTTACCACTACCCTGAAGACCACATAACATAATTATTGTTGGTGGATTAGAAGAAACTGTTAATTTTTCGTTAGAATTTCCCATTATCTCAGTTAATTTTTCTCTAACAATTTTTAAAACTTGTTGACCTGGAGTTAAACTTTCTTGAACTTTTTTACCTAATGCCTCTTCAGTAACCTGAGCAATAAAACTTTTTGCCACAGAAAAGTTTACATCAGCTTCTAATAGTGCAACACGCACTTCACGCATTGCTTCTTTTATTTCAAGTTCAGTTAATTTTCCACGATTAGTAAGTTTTGAAAATATGTGATTTAGCCTATCGCTTAAAGTTGTCCTTTCCATTATAAATCCTCCAAAATGCCGTTAATTTTTGACTTTATATCTGAAATTGATGAGATATTCAAAATTTCTTTTAATCTTAATTTTAAATCGTTTTTTAAAGCATATAATTGCAATTTCTTTTCAAGGTCATTCAAATAATTAAATGCAGTGTCCAAATTGCTTTTTACAGCTTGTCTTGAAATCTTTTCATTGTCTGCAATTTCCTGCATACTTAAATTGTCAAAAAGATAAAATTTAATCATATCCTTTTGTTTTTCAGTTAATAAATCGCCGTATAAATCATATAAATTACTATAAAGTATTCTTTCTTTTATATCCATTGAATCAATCTAACAAATAAGATAAATAAAGTCAAATTATCTTTGAAGTTATTTAAAGATTTATAATTTTTGTATAGTTATATTTTAACAAATTTGAGGATTTTTAATATCAGTAATTAGTACTCAAAACATTAAAAACACAGTTAAAAATACTGAATATTGAAACATTTATATGTCTTGATAAAAAGTGTTGAAAACTTATAGAAACAATCTATTTTATTTTAAAAATAAATAAATCGTGTATATAATAAGCAAGACAGTTATATATAATAAGCATATATAAAAAGTAGATATAAAAACATCAGAATTTTTCGGTATGACTATAAAATTAAAAGTAATAATTTAATAGTTATTATAGTTATTATAGTTAATATGGTCAATTCTTTTTAGTATTTTTTAAATTTTCTCTTTTTTTAGTATTAATATCAGATGACTTTATTTTCCACTCTTCTATTTTTGCGTGATTGCCAGAAAGTAATACATCTGGGACTTTTAATCCTCTAAAATTTGCAGGACGAGTATATTGGTCATATTCAACTCTATTATCTGAAGAAAATGTTTCATCTTGTGTACTTTCATCGCTTATTACACCAGATATAAGCCTACTTACCGCATCTACAACAACCATTGAGGCGAGTTCACCACCTGTTAATATATATTCACCAATGGAAAGTTCTTCAACTTTGAAATGTTCAATGACTCTGTTGTCAATACCTTCATAATGACCGCATATTAAAATAATGTGGTTTAGTTTTGACATATCTCTTGCTTTATTTTGATTAAAAACGACCCCCCTAGGACTCATATAAAATATTTTTGCTTCATCATCTATAACACTTTCAATAGCATTAAATAAAGGCTCTGCGAGCATAATCATACCTGCCCCACCACCAAAAGGATAATCATCGCACTTATAGTGAGGAGGTTTTGCAAAATCCCTAATATTTACTAAATTTATTTTTACTATACCATCATCTTGCGCCCGCTTTAATATCGAGAAATTCAATGGAGAAAACATTTCAGGGAAAAGTGTCAAAATATCAATTCTCATATTTTAACCTCATCAAAACGCTTCTTATTTACTTTTAAAACATTTTCTGACTTAGAAAATCTAATAATTTCATCTACAAATGGCACCATATAGGACAATCCACTATTTGACAATGTTATAATAGGTTTAGCACCATAATCTTCTACTTCAGTCACGACTCCTAGAATTTCACCCGTTGAATCGTCAACAACATTTAATCCTATTAAATCGGTCAAAATTAATATATTTTTTAATAAATCAATATACTCTTCCCTTTCAATTAATAGTTCTTTATTTTTTAGATTTTCTGCTTCTTCTGGTGAATTTATTTCATTAAATTTTAATATATAAAAATTGTTAAGGTTTTTAACATATTTTATGGTCAACTTTGACTTTCTTTGACTTTTGTCATAAAAATAAACATTTTTTAATTTTTTAAAATTAAATTCGTAAAAAATTGGAGACACTTTTACTGCTCCATCTAAACCATGTGGTTTTAAAACTTTTGCTAATGAAATCATTCTATCTCCAATGCTTCAAATTTAATAGATATTTTCTCTTTTGTCATAGAACTTATAATTGTTCTAATACTTTCAGCAACAGAACCACCCTTTCCTATAACATTTCCCATATCTTTGCTTGCCACAAACACCTTAAAATTATGATATCTACCTTTTTGATTTTCTTCAATTTTTACTTTGTCTTTTTCTTCAACCAAATGTTTAACTATTGTTTGCAAAACTTCTATCATACGCACCTCTTAGTCAATTTAACACAATCTAGCAATTTTTTCAACTATTTAGTTAAATTTAAGTAATTTAATTAACAAAGTTGTTTTTACATTATAAAAACATTTAAATCTAACAATTTATTCACCATATGTGAAATGTTTAATTTTTGATTTCATTAATTTTAATAATATTTTTTATCAATTCTATATTGTCAATTTAGAGTTAAGATTAAGAATAAAACCCGTTATAAAGTTGTATAGATATTGTTCACGCATTAAGTTTATAGATTAATTTTAATTAAAAAAACGAAAATCAAATCGTCCTTTATTGTTTAATTCTAAAAAAATGTGTAATTAATTACACATTTTTCAATTTTTGTAAAAATTTTTGATAGTTGCAATTTTAAAAAATCAAAACATTTATTAAATATTGCATTAAACATCTTTTTTTTATTAATTTATTTTTTTAAGGATTTTAAAAAGTTAATCTCTTTATTAGTTAGTTTTTTATACTCGCCCCTAGATAATCCTCCTAAACGGATTTCTCCTATTCTTGTGCGTGTTAAAAATACAACTTCCTTTCCTATTGCCTCAAACATTCTTCTAATTTGTCTGTTTTTGCCTTCGTGAATAGTCAGTTCTATTCTAGATTTTCCGTCTTTACTATCCAAAAGCATTGCTAAACAAGGTCTAGTAATTATTCCATCTCCAATATCTACACCTTTAGATAACATTTTTAATTCATCTTCTGTAATGCTACCTAATATTGTTGCAATATAAGTTTTTTCGACTTCGTGTTTTGGGTGTGTCAAAATATTTGTCAATTCCCCATCATTTGTCATTATTAGCAAGCCTTCAGTGTCATAATCTAGCCTTCCAACTGAAAAGACACGCGTCTTTACTCCGCGCATCAAATCTAACACTGTGCGTCTGCCAACATCATCTTGAGAAGTTGAAACTACGCCTTTTGGTTTATTTAGTTTGTAATATACGAAATTAGTTGCAGTTTGAACTTTTTTACCATTTACAGTTACTATATCGTTAATTTTAACATTGTAGCCTAAAGATGTTAATACTTCACCATTTACTTTTACTACACCAGATTTTACTAGTTCTTCGCTTTTGCGTCTTGAAGCGACTCCAGATAACGCTAAAAATTTATTAATCCTCATAACCCTCAACCCATTGTAAAATAATAGACTTATTTTCCGCACTATCATCAAGTGCATCTATTCTACTAATATTATACAATTTGGAAGAATTAATCAAGTTATTTCCTAAATAAACTTCAACATTTCCAACATTTTCGCCATCACTATATGATTTAGTGGTATCAAAAAATGTATAAACATATTTTATTGAAGTTTTTTCGCCCTGACTTATTGGATAATAAAAATCTTCATCGACTTTTAAATAGTAATTATCTTTATTGATAACTTTTTCTTTTGATAAGAGTTGTAGATTTTCATAATCAATAAATGAACTTTCTAAAAAATTTTTACTCTCTTCAAACATAGGTCCACAATTTAATACTGTGCAGACTACCATTCTTCCATCAATTTCTTTTGCGCTGACCAAACATCTGCCTGCTTTAGATGTAAATCCCGTTTTTACACCAACACACCCTTCCATTGAAGTCAGAAGTTTATTTTTATTTGTCAAATATCTTATTTCACTTTCATTTGTCTCAAGTATTTGATAATTTTTTGTTGAAACAATTTGTTTAAATATTGGGTTATTCAATGCATACATGGCAATTTTTGATAAATCATATGCAGTAGTATAATGATTTACATCATCTAATCCATGAGGATTTGCAAAATGTGAATTAGTAGCCCCTGCTTTTATGGCAGTTTCATTCATAAGGTCGGCAAAATTTTCAATAGATGAGGCGGTATGAATGGCAAGTGCTGTTGCAGCATCGTTTCCACTTCTTAACATTAATCCATATAATAAATCTTTAATGCTAAGCATTTCTCCTTTTCTAAGATAAATTGAAGTGCCTTCTACACCCACTGCTTTATCATCAACTGTAATCACTTCATCTAGATTCTCTACATTTTCCAAAACTGTTATTGCAGTCACTATCTTTGTTGTTGAAGCATTCGCTCGTTTTGAATCTTTATTTTTTTCATACAATATTCTTCCGCTTTCATCTAGCACACACATTGAACTTGCTGAAGATGTCAAAGCATTTACATCAAAAATATATCGCTGATTAAATGATAAAATGACAGTTGATAATAGAAAAATTATTGAAACTGTAAAAAATAATATCTTTTTTATATATTTTTTTAACAAAATCATAATTACTCCTTATTTTTCTGCAAATTTTTTCAATACATCACTTGCACTTTTCAACAGAGTTAAATATGCCGAAGATTTGTCAGCGTGTACAATTTTAAACTTGCCTTCTTTTAAGACAAAGAAACCTATAGGAGACACAGAAAATCCCCCACCCGTTCCACCTGCCATAGGAAAATCCGCACTATTTCGTTTTGCGTTCAAATCGTTGTACTCACCCCCACCAGAAAAAAATCCTACTGCAACTTTTGAAATAGGAATTATGACACTGCCATCAGGTAAAGTAACACCTTCACCTATTACGCAGTTTACATCAATCATTTCTCTAATTTTCTGCAGACTGCTGTCCACTAACTTTTGAACTTTCGCTTCTTCCCTTTGTTGAATCTTTTTCATAAATTTTACCTCTTAAATTTAACAGTGTATTTATAAGTGTGTACAATATATCAAAAATAGATAAAGATAATTTAGTAGATATTATTGATTTAAATACATCTTGTTGATATTGTGGCGTACTTTCAACAAAAATATGTGCAGATTTTTTGTGATTTTTAATTTTTGATAAAAAAGATTTATAAATACCATCGACACCTGCTGTTAAAATGCCTGTAAACATAGCATTGTTTATATATCCTATTTCACTGCTAATACCTAAAGATTGTAAATTCGTTCTAAAGAAAATTAGTTTAATAAATTCATAAATAAATGCGAATGAAAAATTTTTCTTGGTTATTTTAATTTTTCCCGTGTGTTTTTTAGTTAATAGATAAATATATCCATTTTTTACTTTAACTCGTATTTGAATTACTTTAAACTTAAAAATTCGTATTTGCAATTTACCTAATAAACTTAAAAGATTAAATTCTAGTCTTGCTTTTAAAACAATAGGGAACATACTGCCTATAAGTATTGAAAAAAGTATTGCCACAAACATATCTATATGTTGTGTATTTAATATACTAAATATACGAGATTTAAAGTGTCAAAATACTAAAAATTCAAAGATATGATAAATTTTAGTTTGTAAAATCAATTAATAAAGTTTATTTATAATAATTTGACAACTTTTTAAATTTATTAAATAATTAATTTTTAAATTGTTTTGTTGACAACATATTTGTTATATCATAAATAAATTCAAACTTTTTTATTTATATGAGTTTTCATTTTATAAAGATAAAACATTAAACCTAATAATTTCATTATATTAATTTTTTATTTTATCACTTTTTAATATTTTTTTTACATTTTAATAATTAATTATTTATTTTTATTATTTTTATAGTTAAATTTACAAATATTAAATATTTTAATTTATTATTTGATTATTTTATTATTTTTTTGTAATTTATATGATTTTTTTATTTTATTTATTATTCTAAATAAATTTAAATTATATTTTTACTCTATATAATTTTAGTTATATTTTTATTTTTCTATATAAATTTTTATAATATTTTTTTTATTTAGTCATTTTTTATATTATTTTTAAATTATATTTTTATTATCTTACTATTTAACCTATTTTTCATGTTTGCAATTTTGTTGTATTGATAATTTATTTACAAATATTTATATTTCATATTTTAATAATTTTATTTTTGATATTTAAAATATGAGGATATTAATTTTTAAAATATAATAAAAAAACTCTTTAAAAAATAAAGAGTAATTTCAAATGTTAATCTAAAAAACAATTTAATTAAATAAAGTTATTCATTATCATTAGAATTTTCTGTTTCTAAATGATTAAAAGAATTAGTTTCTGCATTATTTACCTCTTCTTGTTCAGAAATTAAACTGTCGGTAGGAACATCAAATTCCCTATACAAACTATCTGTATTAGTATGTATTATTCTAATCCTTGACAATAATTCTTGATAATTTGGAAGGTCATCTAATGATTTTATTCCAAATCGTCTTAAAAATGTATCAGTTGTTCCATATAATAGCGGTTTTCCTACTGCATCCTTTCTTCCAACCACTTCTATCAAATTATTTTTTTCTAATAGTTGCAATGCGTAATCAGAACTAACTCCTCCTCTAATATTTTCAATTTCTAGTCTTGTGATAGGCTGTTTATATGCGATTATTGCAACTGTTTCTAACGCTGTTCTGGACAATGCTTTTTCTCTAATAGGATTTATAATTTCTGATATTTCATCTACTATTGAAGGATTAGAACATAATTGTAGTTTACCCTTATATTCAATCAAATTTA
>CASFFI010000071.1 GCA_949293925.1 uncultured Christensenella sp.
CCTATAATATCAATTATTGTTGCTATTGAAAATATTATTGTTATGGAGTTCAATAAACAAAATAAAGAGTTATTTGAAAACAAACAGGACAAGTTTACAATTTTTGCTAAAACATTAGAGAATCAATTAGGTAGGCAGACAATACTAGCAGTTATATTGCTTTGTTTAGGTGTTATGGTAACTATGGTATGCCCATCTAATATTAAGACTTTGGGAATAGGTTTATTATTTACGATTTTCAGTTTGGTGGCAAGTGTTGTGTATTTAATGCCTATTATATACAATTTAACTCTACCTTTTGCAAAAGAACGCACTAAAAAGATTAATATAAAAATTGAAGAATAAAATGCCAAACAAACTGTTTGGTTTTTTATTTTAAAAGGATAAATATGGTTTATATAAAAAAAGTTGACGACAATTATTCTGACTTTGTTGTTAATATGGCTAAAAAATTTGGTATAGACAAGCGAATTATTGCGCTTTTAGTTTCGCGTGGAATTGACAATGAAAAAAGCTTAGAAAAATATTTTTATCCTAGCATTAATGACTTGTATGACCCATATTTATTTGAAGATATGAATAAAGTTGTCGATTTGATTAATAAGCATATAAAATCAAATTCAAAAATATTAATATTTGGCGATTATGATGTAGATGGAATAACTGCAGTGGCAACTTTATATAAATATTTTGACAGCATAGGGGTCAATGTAGATTATTTTTTACCAAATAGATATGAAGATGGCTATGGAATGACAATTTCCACATTGAAAAAAATTTTTAATGAAAAAAAGCCTAACTTAATAATTACAGTTGACTGTGGCATTACTGGAGTAGATGAGGTTGAATATTGTAAAAATTCTGGAGTTGACATTATAATAACTGACCATCACGAAAAAGGCGAAAGTTTACCTAATTGTTTAATTATTAACCCAAAAGTAAGCATTGCTTATCCTTGTAAAACACTTTGCGGAGCAGGAGTCGCTTTAAAAATTGTTCAAGCATTTTTAGGGCGGGATAACTTATTAGATTACATTCCTATGACCGCTATTGCAACTATTGCAGATATAGTAGATTTAGTAGATGAGAATAGAAGTATAGTATCAATTGGACTAAATAATTTAGATAAACTTCCGTTAGGACTTATAAAATTATTTAAGGAATTTTATCTAATTAAAGATGTAAAAGCCTCAGATATTGCTTTTAAAATTGCACCTAAAATTAATGCGAGTGGCAGAATGGGTGATGCAGATATGTCGCTAATGTTATTTTTAGAAAATAATTCTCAAAAAATAACTAAACTCATTTCTAATATTTTAGAATACAACACAAAAAGACAAGAACTTTGTAACAATGTTTATTCTGATGTAATGGAAGAAATGAAAGGAATGGATATTTATGCTACGAAAGCATTGATTTTCAGTAGCGAAAAATGGGATAGCGGAATTTTAGGAATTGTTGCTGCAAAAATTGCAGAAGAATTTTCACGACCTACATTTTTATTTTCTCAAGTGGGAGATAGTTTGATAGGTAGTTGCCGAAGTGTAAATGGCGTTAATATTCACGAACTTTTGATGAGTCTTGAAGACATTTTGGAACGATTTGGCGGTCATACAATGGCTGCAGGATTAACTTTAAAAGTTTCAAATTTTGATGAATTTTGTTTAAGAACTAGTGAATATGTAAATAAGCATTTTGAAAAATCTGATTTATTGCCGACTAAAGAGTATGATTTTGATATTGCTGAACCGGAAATTACAACTTCTCTACTTAATGATATTGATAGAATGGAACCTACTGGACACAATAATCATCGACCTATTTTTAGATTGTGTGTTTCTAACGGACAAGTAAGTTTAATTAAGAAAAATGCTGAACATATTAAAATTAATTATAACAGATTATCACTCATTGCATTTAATAGTTTAAATTATTATTATGTTTTATCATCAAATATTAAATCATATATATTAGCAGACTTGTGTCTTGACAAATTTAGAAAAAATGCTAGACTATCAGGTATTGTTAAAAGTATAGACTATGAAGACATCAATCGACCAGAGAACAATGATTTATTGATTGCTGAATATATAAAACAACTAACATTTAATGACCAAGATAAATATACATTTAATAATTACAATCGAGATGGGCTGATTAGAATACTTTTAGATATGAAAGCCTCTGTTTACGGGACATTAATAATTGCGAATGATTATAACACATATCTAAATTTTAAATCTATTTTTGATAGTGGCAACATATTTAGAAATAGGATTTTTGAAGTAGGTGATGACACAGGCGTAAATACTATTTTATTAGCACCTAAAAACTTTAAAAATTTTGGAAGTTTTAATAAAATTATATTTTTAGACCCGGTACTTCACACAGGATATTTATCCGCTCTTAATAAGGCAACAAAAGCAACTATATATTTACCACATAAAACTGCTTTTAGTTATTCAACTTTTAAAGATATTTCAATGGAGCGTTCAGTTTTTGGAAGATATTATAGACTTTTAGAATATATTTATGATAGAAAATTGGAAGGTTTTGATTTATATTCACTCTATATGCTTGCAGTAAAAGAAATTAATAACAAACAATCTTATAACTATTTGCAATTTTATGTTTGCTGTAAAGTTTTTCAAGAATTAAATTTAGTAGAATTTGATGAAAATATGTCAAAAATAATAAAACTAACGAATTCAAAAAATCCTTTAAATTACAGTGGATTTTACAACAGATTGAATTTAATAAAAGTTACTATTTTATAGGAGATACATTTGGAAAAATTAAAAAATAAAACAAATGAAAGTTTACTTTCAGATTTATTAAAACAGGCGAATAAATCACAAATCTATACTATTGAACAGGTATCAAAAACATTATCTGATTTAAAGATGGGTGATGAATGTTTTTTGTCTGCAGTTTTGTATGTTATAAAAGATAAATCAACTATTGATTATAAAGTAATAGAAGAAAAATATCCAAAGGATACTGCATTTTTATTAGAAAAATTAAATTCTATTAACCTTTTTGCTAATTATTCTGATAAGGAAGAAGAAAAAGAAAGCATTAGAAATATGATTTTGACTATGGCAAAAGATATCAGAGTTATGATAATTTTGCTATGTTTTGTTCTGTATAAAGTAGAAAATATTAACTTAATTGAATCAAATTCAGAAAAAACAGAATTTATGCAGACTGTAAGAGATATTTTTGCACCACTTTCTGCACGATTAGGGCTTAGCGAAATCAAAAATAAATTAGAAGATGAAACTTTCAAATTTTTAGAACCAGGAATGTATAATGAACTGGTAAACAATAAGTATTTAAATAGTACAGATTTGCAATTGCAAGTTGATAAAACTATAAAAGAATTAAAAGAAATTGTAGCAGAATTGCATATAAATGCAAAAATCTATGGTAGGCAAAAGCATTTGTCATCAATTTATAAGAAAATGCAAACAAAAAAATTACCTCTTGCAAAAATTTACGACTTAGTTGCAGTAAGAGTAATTGTTGAAACAGTTGAAGAATGTTATTTAGTGTTAGGAAAAATAAATTCAAAGTTTACAATATTGCCATACAGATTTAAAGACTATATTGCTGTGCCTAAAATCAATGGTTACAGGTCAATTCATACAGGAATATTAGCAGAAAATAATCGTCCAGTCGAAATTCAAATTAGAACACGAGAAATGCACGAATTTAATGAATATGGTGTCGCTGCACACTGGATTTATAAATCTAGGGGAGTTACAAAAAAGCGTAATGAAATAGATGAAAAAATAAATTGGTTGAAACAAATTATTGAAAACAGTAAAGATTTATCAACTGATGAGTTTTTAGACACAATCAAAATGGATATGTTTGGAAGTGAAATTTACTGTCAAACTCCAAATGGAAAAGTAATAAAATTTCCTAGTGGCGCTAATTGTATCGATTTTGCATACGCCATTCATAGTGATATCGGCAACAGAATGATAGGTGCTAAAATAAATGGGAAAATGGTTCCTATTAAAACTGAATTGCAATCAGGTGATATTTGTGAAATTATTGTAGGACCTCCTGATAAAGCTCCATCACGAGATTGGTTAAATATTGTAAAAACTTCACAGGCTCGTTCGAAAATTAATGCATATTTTAAAAAGGTTTATGTTGAAGACAACATTAAACGTGGCAGAACTATGCTTGATAAAGCCATAAAAGATAGGGGGCTTAATCTTGCATTAGATGATGAAAAGAGTTATGAAAAAGTCTTAAAAAGATACCATTTTTCATCAATTTTAGAAATGTTTGCTTCAATTGGTCACGGAAGTTTAGCAATAGATAAAGTTTTAGGGGGAATAACAAAGCCAAAATTTGAATCTATAAAAACGGTTAAAACTAAGAAAACTCCAGGACAAAACATATTAGTGCATGGATTAAGCGGTGTCGCTACAAAAGTTGCAAAATGTTGTTTACCTGTTTATGGAGATAAAATCATAGGTTATTCGACTTTAACTAAAGGTATAACTGTTCATAGACAAGATTGTGAAAATGTGCCTTTTTTAGATAAAAATAAGTTTGTTGAGGTAAGTTGGGTTGAAGGTTCAAATTCTACAAATTATATTTCAAAAATAGAAATTGAAATCGATTCAAATATTACAATGTCAAAACTTACTAGCATTTTGGAAGAAGATGATGTAATCATTTTAGCATTAGATATTATAAAATCGACCCCAGTGTATAAAGAGATTTTAGTAAAATTACAAGTAAAAAATAGCGAAAAGTTGTCTAAAATTATATCAAAATTAAATTCATATAAATTTATAAAGGCGAAAAGAGCATTATAAAAAAATAACTTTTTAGAGTAATAAAATTGATTTGTAAAAAATAAAAAATATGTTATAATAAACCTATGATATTTAGTTTATTTAAAAATGTGAATGATGGCTTATTGACTGGCAAAGAGGCAGTTATTCTTTTGCTATTTATAATGCTAGGCATTGTCATGAGTTTGACTGTTCACGAATTTGCTCACGCGTTTACTGCTTATAAATTTGGTGATATGACTCCAAAAGTTATGGGAAGAGTTAGTTTGAATCCATTTAAACATATAGAACCTATTGGATTTTTGTGCTTTATGGTTATAGGAATTGGTTGGGCAAAACCAGTGCCAACTAATCCTTTACAATACAAAAAATTTAAAACGGGTATTGCTTGGGTTTCTATTTCAGGAGTTTTGGCTAATTACATTTTGATGGTTATAAGCTGTCTGTTTTATGTAATGATTATATCTTGGATTGGTGTTATTAATAATTTTACAGTGTATTTAATGCTATTTTTTGAATATTTAATATTAATTAATTCATTTTTAATTGTATTTAATTTAATACCACTTTATCCATTGGATGGATTTAACTTTATATCATCATTTTTGAAACCAGACAATAAATTTATAAGATTTAACTACGAAAAGGGTTATAAATTATTCTTTATTATTTTGATGGTGTGTCTATTCATTGAAATTTTAACAGGAATTGATTTTATAAGTTTATTTTTACAAAAAGTATCATATTGGTTGTATTACCCTTGGATAACTTTGTTTGGACTCTTTTAGATTAGGGGGTTAATTTGGAAGAAGTTATAGAAAATACTGATGATGTTAGTGAAGGCTTGGGTCTGAAATTTAAGTTAGACGAATTTTTTGGACCACTAGATTTGTTACTGCAACTTATTAAAGATAGCAAAATGAGTATTCAAGAAATAAAACTTGCAGAAATCACTGAACAATTTTTAGAATACATTTCTACTATGCAACAATATGATATGGAAAATGTTGCTGATTTTTTGGTTGTCGCCTCAAAACTTCTAGAAATAAAATCTAATAGTTTACTGCCTGTCGAAAAAACAGACACTGATGAAGATGATGATTATATTGACCCAGAAGTAGAACTTAAAATGCAACTTGAAGAGTATCAATTATTTAAAGATGCTGTGCAAAATCTTCAACCGCTTGAAAATGTAGATAGGTTTTATAAAGCACCTGATAAAAGTTCACAAGATATAAGAATAGTGTTCAACGACTTCAATTATGATAAATTGTTAGATGCTTTTGCAAAAGTTTTAAGTAGGGCAGTTGATAAAGAAAATGATTTGGAACCTAAAAAAATAAATAAAGACAGATGGACAGTGGCAGAAAAAATTGCAATTATTAAATCTTTATTAGAAGAAAACGATGAATTGAATTTCTTTTCACTGTTTGAAGATGAGTATTCAAAATCAGAAAAAATTACAGTATTTATGTCAATATTAGAACTTTTAAAATTCCAGTATATAACTGTAATCCAAAACGAGCGATATGGTGATATAATTTTGAAAAAACGAAAGGAGGAAACAAATGACGCTTAATGAGATTGCACGCATAATAGAAGGTGTATTATTCGTGGCAGGTGAAGGGGTCGTGAGTGACATTTTTAAAAACAAATACGAACTTAGCGATAAAGAAATGCGCAAAGTTATTGATATTATTAAAACTCGCTTTGATGAAAAATCTGGTGTAAATTTGATTGAATATAAGGGTAAACTACAATTATGTTCTAATCCTTCAATAGTAGATGAAATATCAGAAATTATAAATCCTATTA
>CASFFI010000072.1 GCA_949293925.1 uncultured Christensenella sp.
GGTAAATCTCAAAATGGTGGTCAAAGATTTGGTGAAATGGAAGTGTGGGCTCTTGAAGCGTATGGTGCTAGTAGATTGTTACAAGAAATGTTGACAATTAAATCTGATGACGTTGATGGTAGAATTAAAACTTATGAGGCTATTGTTAAAGGTGAACCTATTCCTGAACCAGGTATGCCTGAATCGTTTAAGGTTTTAATAAAAGAAATGCAAGGTCTTGGACTTGATGTCAAGATTATGACTGCTGATAATCACGAACTTACTATTTCTGAAGTCTCTGAAGAAGATATTGAACCTGTTAGCATTGAACCTGTTAATAAAGTCGGTCTTGAAGATGTTACTTTGGAATTCGATGAATTACAAGAACAAAATGCTGATGATGTCGCTGCTACTTTTGACGAAAGTGAACTTTTTGATGATATTAATGATTAATTTTAGGAGAAATTTATGTTTGATTTAAACAATTTTGATGCAATTAAAATTGGTATTGCTTCTCCAGAGACTATTAGAAGTTGGTCGTATGGTGAGGTTACTAAACCTGAAACAATTAATTATAGAACTCAAAAGCCAGAACAAGATGGTTTATTTTCCGAGCGTATTTTTGGACCTAAAAAGGATTGGGAATGTCATTGCGGTAAATATAAAAGAGTTAGATATAAAGGTGTCGTTTGCGATAAATGTGGCGTTCAAGTAACTAAATCTAAGGTTAGAAGAGAAAGAATGGGGCATATTGAACTTGCTTGCCCTGTTTCTCATATCTGGTTTTTTAAAGGTGTGCCATCAAGAATTGGTTTAATCCTTGATATGTCACCAAAACTTTTGGACGAGGTTTTGTATTATGTTAGTTATGTCGTTCTTGACCCTAAAAATACAGAATTTACTTATAAGCAAGTAATTCGTGACAGAGAGTACAGAGAAGCTATTGAAAAATATGGTTATGATGGCTTTAGAGTTGGTATGGGTGCTGAAGCGGTAAAAGAACTTTTACACGATATCGACCTTAATGCAGAACGCGATGAACTTCAAAAAATTATAGCTGAAAGTAAAGGACAAAAGAAGTTAAAGGCTACTAAAAAATTAGAAATTGTAGAATCTTTTATTAAAAGCGGAAATAAACCTGAATGGATGATTATGGATGTAATTCCTGTAATACCTCCAGATATTCGTCCATTGGTTCAAATTGACGGCGGAAAGTTTGCTGCTAGTGATTTGAATGATTTATACAGAAGAGTTATAAATAGAAATAACCGTTTGAAAAAATTAATTGAACTTGGTGCTCCTGAAATTATCGTTAGAAATGAAAAAAGAATGCTTCAAGAAGCTGTTGATGCTCTATTTGATAACGGTAAAAGAGGTCGTGCTGTTCAAGGTTCAAGACAAAGAGATTTAAAAAGTTTAACTGCAATGTTAAAAGGTAAACACGGTCGTTTCCGTTTGAACTTGTTGGGTAAACGTGTCGATTATTCTGGTCGTTCTGTTATTGTCGTTGGTCCTGAACTTAGAATTTTCCAGTGCGGTCTTCCAAAAGTTATGGCTCTAGAATTATTTAGACCTTTCATTATTAAGCGTTTATTGGAAATCAATGAAACAAATAATTTGAAAAAAGCAACTCGTATGATAGATCAAGAAAGACCTATTGTATGGGAACTTTTAGCAGAAGTTGTTAAAGGTCACCCTGTGCTTTTGAATCGTGCTCCTACTTTGCACAAGTTATCAGTTCAGGCTTTTGAACCTGTTTTGGTAGATGGTAAGGCTATAAAACTTCCTCCTCTTGTCTGTGCTGGATTTAACGCCGACTTCGATGGTGACCAAATGGCTGTTCACGTTCCTTTGTCTATTGAAGCTAGAACTGAAGCTAGAAATTTAATGCTTGCTTCTAACAATGTTTTAAAACCTAGTGATGGTACACCTTCACTTCTACCTGGTCAAGATATGATTTTAGGTAACTATTACATCACTCTTGTCAGACCTGGTGCTATGGGCGAGGGTAGTGTATATGCTAGTGAAGATGAAGCTATGTTGGCATATAGAAATGGCGTTTTGTCTTTACAGGCACAAATTGAAGTTAGAAGAACAGTGCCTTTTGAAGGTAAAATGTTAACAGGTAGAACTAAAACTACTTTGGGTAGAATTATCTTTAATAGTTATATACCTCAAGATTTGGGATTTATTGACAGAACTAAAGTAGAAAATATATTTAATTATGAAATTGATAAAGCTGTTATTAAGGGTGATTATTCAAATATAATAGATTTAACATTTAGAAAACACGGCACTAATATTACAGTTGATATGATTGATAATATTAAGGCTTTAGGTTTTAAATATTCTACACTTTCTGGAATGTCTATTAGTATTACTGATATGACAGAATCAGAAGAAACTCCTAAACTTTTGAAAGAAGCTGAAAAGTTGGTTGAACAAAATGAAGATATGTACAATCAAGGTTTCTTATCAGAAGCTGATAAGAGAAAGAAAAATATCGCTATTTGGACAGATACTGAATCAAAGGTTAAAAAGGCTGTCGTTAACAATATGGACTTATTTAACCCTGTAAAAATGATGGCAGACTCTAAAGCAAGAGGTTCGGCTGACCAGTTAAAAGCATTGTCTGGTATGCAAGGTATTACTGCGGTTGCTTCTGGTCAGGCTTCTGATATTCCAGTTAAGTCAAGTTTTAGAAGAGGACTTACTTCTATTGAATACTTTTCAGCGGCTAGAGGTTCAAGAAAACAATTGATGGATACAGCTTTAAAAACTGCAGACTCTGGTTATTTGACTAGAAGATTGTCTGACATTGCTCAGGATACTGTTGTAACTGAATATGACTGTTTTGAAAACTTGGGCGAAAGTATTAAGGGTATTGAAGTTAGTGAAACTGTAATTGATGGTACTGTTATTGAATCTTTAAGTGAAAGAATTATAGGTAGATATTCTGTTGAAGAAATTATAAATCCTAAAACTAAACAAGTTATTTGTCCTGCAAACGAATATATAACACCTGAAATGGCAAAAGAAATTGACGATTGCGGAATAAAAACTGTGAAAATTAGAAGTTTGCTTACTTGTAAAACTAGACATGGTGTCTGCTGTAAATGTTATGGTAGAAATATGTCCAAGAATCAAATCGTTGATATTGGTGAAGCTGTTGGTATTATTGCTGCACAATCTATTGGTGAACCTGGTACTCAGTTGACTTTGAGAACTTTCCACTCGGGCGGTTCGGCTACTGCAGATATTACTACAGGTCTTCCTAGAGTTGAAGAAATATTTGAAGCTAGAAATCCTAAAGGTGCTGCTAAAGTTTCTGAAATCGCTGGTAAAGTAACTGTTAATCAAATTGATAAAAGATATGAAGTTATTGTTAAAAATTCTAATAATGAAGAAAGTTATATTCTTCCTTATGGCGTAACTTTAAAAGTTAAAACCGGTGATGTGGTTGAACCTGGTACTCCTTTAACTGAAGGTCCTATCAACCCTAAAGATATTTTAAGAACTAAAGGTGTTAAGGCTGTTCAAGAATATTTGTTGAATGAAGTATTGAGAGTTTATAAATCTCAATCAGTTAATATAAACTCTAAACATTTGGAAGTTATAATAAGACAAATGTTGAGAAAGGTTAAAATTGAAAATAGCGGAGATACTAACTTGCTTCCTGGCGATTGTGTCGATATCAATGTATATGAAGATGCAAACCTTAAAGTTTTACAAGAAGGTGGTACTCCTGCAACTGCTAAACGTGAATTGCAAGGTATTACAAAGGCTTCTTTGACAACTGAAAGTTTCTTGTCTGCTGCTTCATTCCAGCAAACTCCTATTGTTCTTACTGATGCTGCAATTAATGGTAAAGAAGACCATTTGTTAGGCTTGAAAGAAAATGTAATGATTGGTAAACTTATTCCTGCTGGTACTGGATTGCCTTGTTATAGAAACATTATACCAAGACAAACTAGAAAAGATGGAGATGTTTCAAGTGAATACGATTTGCGATTCGCTGATATTGATGATGATGAATACGCAGAATAGAAAGAGTTTTACTCTTTCTTTTTTTATTATTTTCTTTTTTGGTTGGAATTTTAAGTATTTAAACTATGCACAATTTTTATTTTTTATAAAATATATATTTTAAATATTTTTTTACAAAATCTTCTGAAGAATAAAGAAAAAAATTGCTAAATATATTTAAAAAAAATTATCAAAATGTATTTACTTAAAATTTTATTTGTGCTAATATGTAGATATAAAATATAAAGACTTGGAGGCAAATGTGACTAGTATGCTAAAAGAAGTTGAAAATAGAGATAAAACAAGAAGAGATGCTGAATCAGTTAACAATCAGGCAGAAAAATTTGAACGCGAAAATAGAAAAGTTAGCAAAGCTACTTTAAATAATGTTACTTATGCTCTTTCAATAGATGAAGAATCTTATCGTAAGATGCTTGCTAATGCTAAAGAAATGCTCAGTATTTCATATGCTGAAGGTGATAAAATGTTTGTTAAGGTTTCAGACGAACAAGCCAAAGTTTATAGGTATTTAGAAAATTTGGATTCTGTAAATAATGCGCGTCAAAGTTGTCCATATAAAGAGTCTTATGGAGCTGCACAAGAATTGATTAGGCCTAATAGTGCTAATTCAGTCTTGGGTGTTTAATATATTTAATTAATGTTTTTAAAACAGGTATTTTTGCACCTGTTTTTTTGTATCTAATTAATAATACTTATGCTAATAGCTAAAATAATAATTTTCTTTTACTTATGAACACAAGCATAACATTTGCGATTATTATATGCTGTTATAAAAAGTAAATTATTGTTCAATCTTTTCAATTATTGCATAGTTTTATGCGTAAAGTAATTTGAGTGTAAAAAATACTAAAATTTATGCGACATAACAAAATATTCAATAATTAAATATTCAAATTAATATTATTTTAAATAGTAAGTAAAAGTGAGTTTATTTTAAATTTTTTACTTTTTGTCTATTAATTTTAAAATTCAATTTAAGAATTCAAATGCTAATTTCTTTTAAAATTTTATAGTATATTTGGTTAATTAAATGTGCTTTAATTTATTTAAAGAATTATAAAATTTTTAATAGCAATCCAAAATTTGTAAATAATTTTTTAAAACTTTTTTAATTTGTTAGACATTAATTTGTACTTATGGTAAAATTATTATAGCGAAATAATTTCGTTTTTTTTATTCTAAATATTCATTGTATGTATTTATGGGAGAATTTATGAAAAGTTTTTTGTATCCAGCAGTACTTTATAAAGACAAAGATAATGGTGGTTATACTATCGCACTTCACGATTTGGGAATTGTTACTGAAGGAAAAACTGTAGAAGATGCTTTTAAATCAGCACAAGAATATCTTTGGGCTTTGGTCGCTTGCGCTGAAAAATTTGATTGCTTAATTGATGCTCCTTCTACTTTTGAAAAAGTTGCAAAAGAGAATAAAGGGAATTTAGTTATATTGGTGTATGCTGCTCTTGTCGATTAGTGTTCACCTTTAGGAGTTTTATGAAAGCGCGTTTAAACATTAATAATTTTTCCAAATTGGATTTTTTGATAAATAATTTTTATGAAATAGTTGATTATAAACGAGGAAGGGGCGTGTATGGCGATAGAATTATTTTAAGGCGTCCTAAACAAGCAGAATGCGTTTTTGGTGAAAAGGATAAAAATTATGATTTTTATTATCTTGATGCTAATAATGTTTTAGAGTTGCCAAAAACTATTGAGCTAAGAATTCAAATTATTGAAAAGTTTGTAACAAACCCTGAAAGTATGAACATACTTTGTGATTTTAATGATAATACTAAAATATCAGATTGGACTTTTGAGACTACAAATATTTTAAAAAGTGCAGGGTTGGATTTTGAAAAATTAAACGATTTTTTAATTGATAGATACAAATTATTGGATAACAAATTTATTGAAAATTTGCAAAGGCATAGAGTGGAACAATATACACTTGCAAGTAGTGAAGAATATTCTTTAATACCTGCAGATTATGCTGATAGTCAAATTGCCAGATTTTAAATTCAAGGCTTTGCCTTGATTTTTTATTAATAGAAGTCAATATTTATATTTTAAGTAGTTATTAATTGAAGTATATTAAATAAGTCATTTTAGTCATTGTTGAATAAAAAAACATTTTAACTTCTTTTAATGAAATATTATCAACATTACATAATAGGTTTAAAATATGCAAATATTAAATTTAGTATTTATTTTGGAATTTATTAACTTGTTTATATTTTTTAATTACAATTTAATAAATTTTATTATAAGTTGTATTATCTATATTAGTGAATGTTCGTGAATTTGTATTTATATCAAATAATTTTTGTAATTTTTCCTTTTAATAGTGACAAAAAATGTATTTATATTTAATAATTAATTTTATGTGATGAAAGATTATCTTAATTTATTTTTAATTTTTGTTTGACTATCAATTTGATTATTTAATATATTTCATTTTTATTTTAAATTAATATAAATTGATTATTCTATAAATCATATAGTCTAAAATGATTTGATTTGTAATTTGTAATAATTATTGTATGAATGGCAATTTATTATTTTAAAATCTAATTTAGTAAATTATTAAAAAATTACTTAAAACAATAAAAAAATCACAGAGTTATTATCAGAATTTTTTAAGAGTGATTTCTAGTTTTTTACAGATAAAAGTTTATAAAACTATTGACAGAAATTTCTAAATTTGATAAAATATTCACGTTATAGTACAAATCGCTGTGTTGCACTATGTCAATGTCATTATTCTTGAATGCTACAAGAATTTTAAGGACAAAATCGGGTTGTGTTAAATTTATATAGGAGGAAAATATGCCTACAGTTAATCAGTTGGTTAAGAAACCTAGAAAATCACAAAAAGCAAAGTCTAAATCAATTTTATTAGATAGTTGTCCTCAAAAAAGAGGCGTTTGTTTAAGTGTTACTACTACTACACCTAAAAAACCTAACTCTGCTTTGAGAAAAATTGCTCGTGTGAAACTTTCTAATGGTCAAGAAACTACTTGTTACATTCCAGGTGAAGGTCATAACTTACAAGAACACAATGTTGTTCTAGTTCGTGGCGGTAGAGTACCTGACCTTCCAGGTGTTAGATATCACATCATTCGTGGTGCTTTAGATACTGGCGCTGTCGCTAAAAGAAAACAAGGTAGAAGTAAATATGGCGCTAAGCGTCCTAAAAATTAATTTATAATATTTATTTGCATTTATTGCGTAATTTATTTAAAAGGAGTTATTTATGTCAAGAAGAAATGCTGCTGTGGTAAGAGAAATTTTGCCTGACCCTAAATATAATTCTACAGTTGTTGCAAAAGTTATTAATCAAGTTATGACTTCTGGTAGAAAGGGTATCGCTCAATCTATAGTATATTCTGCTATGGATAATGCTTCAGCAAAAATAAATGCTGAACCATTAGAAGTTCTTACTGTTGCACTTGAAAATATTAAACCTGTTCTTGAAACTAAAGCTAGAAGAGTTGGTGGTGCTAACTATCAAGTTCCTATGGAAATTAGAGCAGAAAGAAGACAAACTCTTGCTATTCGTTGGTTAGTCGATTTCGCAAGAAAAAGAACAGGTGAACGCGGTATGGAAAATAAACTTGCCGCTGAAATAGTCGATGCTTACAATCAAACAGGTGGTGCTGTTAAGCGTAGAGATGAAATGCATAGACAAGCAGAAGCAAACAAGGCTTTTGCTCATTATCGTTGGTAATAGGGGGAATTTATGGCTGAAAAAGTTGCGATATGTGATAGAAGAAATATCGGTATTATGGCACACATAGACGCTGGTAAAACTACTACTACTGAAAGAATTTTGTTCTATACTGGTAGAAATCATAAAATAGGTGAAGTTCACGATGGTGCTGCTACTATGGACTGGATGGTACAAGAACAAGAAAGAGGTATTACTATTACTTCTGCATGTACTACTTGTCATTGGAAACACGCAACAATTAATATTATTGATACTCCAGGACACGTTGACTTTACAGTTGAAGTTGAACGTTCTTTAAAAGTATTAGATGGTGCTGTCGCTTTGTTTAGTGCCAGAGAAGCTGTTCAAGCTCAATCTGAAAATGTTTGGCGTCAAGCTTCTAAATATTATGTTCCTAGAATTTGTTATATTAACAAAATGGATATTAATGATGCAAACTTCGATAGATGTGTTTCTAAAATCAAAGAAGTTTTAAAGGCTAATGCTGTTGCTTTACAGTGTCCTATCGGTCAGGAAGCTGACTATCAAGGTAATATTGATTTGCTTAATATGAAAGCATATTATTATATGGACGAAATCGGTAAAGTTATTGAAGAAAGAGAAATTCCTGCAGAATTGAAAGATAAAGCAGTAAAAATGAGAACAGAAATGATTGAAGCTGTTGTTGAAACTGATGATGCTTTACTAGAAAAATATTTCGCAGGTGAAGAAATTTCTGTTGATGAATTGAAAAAGGCTATTAGAAAAGCTACTTGTGAATTGAAAATATTCCCAGTACTTTGTGGTACTTCTTTAAGAAACAGGGGTACTCAAATGCTTTTAGATGCAATTGTTGATTATATGCCTAGTCCTTTGGACGTACCACCTATCAAAGGTGTGGTTGACGGAAAAGAAGTGGTTAGACATAGTGATGAAAAAGAACCTTTCTCTGCTCTTGCATTTAAAATCGCTACTGACCCTTATGTTGGTGGTATAACATTTATCAGAGTTTATAGTGGTAAACTTGCTGCTGGTTCATATGTTTATAATGCTACTTCTGGCAAAAAAGAAAGAGTTGGTAGAATTTTGCATATGCACGCAAATTCTAGAGAAGATTGTGATGAAGTTTATGCTGGTGATATTTGTGCTGTTGTAGGTCTTAAAGATACTACTACAGGTGATACATTGTGCGATGAAGCACACCCTATATTACTTGAAACTATGAACTTCGAAAAGCCAGTTATTGAAATGGCTATCGAACCTAAAGATAAAAATTCTCAAGAAAAATTGGCTTTGGCTTTAGTAAAACTTATGAAAGAAGACCCTACTTTTAAATCTTATACTGATAAAGAAACTGGTCAGACAATTATAGCTGGTATGGGTGAACTTCATTTGGATATTATTGTTGACCGTTTAAGAAGAGAGTTTAATGTAGATGTTAATGTAGGTAAACCTCAAGTTTCTTACAAAGAAACTATTAGAAAATCTGCAGATGCTGAAGGTAAATATATCAAACAATCTGGTGGTAGAGGTCAATATGGTCATTGTAAAATTACAGTTGAACCACTTCCTCCAACAACTGGCTATCAGTTTGAATCAAAAGTTGTTGGTGGTGCTATTCCTAAAGAATTTATTGGACCTATTGATGCAGGTATCCAAGAAGCTAGAATGACTGGTGTTATCGCTGGTTATGAAACTATTGACTTTAAGGTTACAGTTTATGATGGTTCTTATCACGATGTTGACTCATCTGAAATGGCATTTAAAATTGCCGGTTCAATGGCGTTTAAAGAAGCTATGAAAAAAGCAGACCCAGTATTGCTTGAACCTGTTATGAAAGTTGAAGTTTCTGTACCTGATGATTATCTTGGTAATGTTATGGGCGGATTAACTTCTAGAAGAGGTATTTTGACTGGTACTGATTCTAGAGGCGGTAGCACTGTAGTTAATGCTGAAGTTCCTCTTGCTGAAATGTTTGGTTATGCTACTGATTTAAGAGGTGCTACTCAAGGTAGAGGTACTTATCAAATGGTATTTGACCACTATGCTGAAGTTCCTAAAAATGTCGCTGATAAAATAGCAAGTGAAAGACTTAAATAATTTAAAACTTATGTATTTTGCTTGACAATAATTTTTATATATTTTATATTAAATTGAGTAAATTAAAGGAGATTAAAAATGGCAAAATCTAAATTTGAAAGAAATAAACCACACGTTAACATTGGTACTATTGGCCACGTTGACCACGGTAAAACTACTTTAACTGCAGCTATTACTATGGTACTTGCTGCTATGGGATTATCTGAAAAGAATAGATATGACCAAATTGATAATACACCAGAAGAAAAAGCTAGAGGTATTACAATTAATACTTCTCACGTTGAATATGAAACAGCTAAAAGACACTATGCTCACGTTGACTGTCCAGGACACGCTGACTATGTTAAAAACATGATTACTGGTGCTGCTCAAATGGACGGTGCAATACTTGTTGTTGCTGCAACTGATGGTTGTATGCCTCAAACTAAAGAACACATCTTGCTTGCTAGACAAGTTGGCGTTCCTTATATCGTTGTTTTCATGAACAAAATCGACCAAGTTGATGACCCTGAAATCCTTGACTTAGTTGAAATGGAAATCAGAGAAACTTTGAATGAATATGAATTCCCTGGCGATGAAGTTCCTGTTATTAGAGGTTCTGCTCTTAAGGCTTTGGAAGCTGCTCAAGCTGGTAATGCTGATGACCCTGCTTGTCAATGTATTAAGGACTTGATGGACGCTGTTGATAAATATATCCCTGACCCTGTAAGAGATACTGATAAACCTTTCTTAATGCCTGTTGAAGACGTATTCTCAATCACTGGTCGTGGTACTGTTGCTACTGGTAGAGTAGAACGTGGTGTCGTTAAACTTGGTGAAGAAGTTGAACTTGTTGGTATTAAACCTGCTAGAAAAGTTGTTATCACAGGTATCGAAATGTTCAGAAAATCACTAGATGAAGCTAGAAGTGGTGATAACGCTGGTTTGCTTCTTCGTGGTATTCAAAGAAATGAAATTGAAAGAGGTCAAGTTTTGGCTAAAGTTGGTTCAATTCACCCTCATACAAAATTCACTGCACAAGTTTATGTTTTGAAGAAAGAAGAAGGTGGTAGACATACTCCATTCTTTAATGGTTATCGTCCTCAATTCTATTTCAGAACTACTGATATTACTGGTTCTATTGAACTTCCTCAAGGTACTGAAATGGTTATGCCTGGTGATAACATCACTATGACAGTTGAACTAATCAACCCTATCGCTATTGAAAAAGGTTTAAGATTCGCTATCCGTGAAGGTGGTAGAACTGTTGGTTCTGGTGTCGTTGCAGACATTATTAAATAATTCAATTTATATTTATTGTAGTATAAAAATCACACGCTGTTTGTGTGATTTTTTTTACCTTCAAATTTATTTATTCGTAAAAGATAAAAAATTATAGATTAAAAATATGATTTTTAATAATTTTACTTAATTTTAGTTGTAAGGATTAAATTTATATTTGTTTAATAATTATAAACATTAAAATAATTTTGTAAAAAAAAGAATAGAAAAAATTTATGAATATCTGTGTAATTTACAAATAATAATTTTTTTGATGGATTAAATTCAAAATTATTATTTTTAATTTGTTTTGTAAATATAAAAATTTATTTTAATATATTGCAAATGTAAATTAATTGTGGTAGAATAACAAAAAGTAGCGGATAAATTTTAGCAAGAAAAAATATAAAAAGGAGGAAAATAGTAATAAAAGTATGAATGCAAATGCAAAAAATATAAAAAAATTAAAAATTCTGTTAATATCACTACTTATTATTGTAATAGCGGGGGCTATAATTTTAATTGTTGTAAATGTAAGTAAAAATACAAACTTTAACATATCTGCAATATCTTCAAATGAAACTTTAGGAACAGCACATGTAGATGATAGGAAATTTAATATAGGAGATGAAATTACTTTAACAGCTAATTTTATTGGTAATGAAAGGGGTGATTTTTTGGGTTGGAGAGCGAATTCAATAAATGGCGAATTGGTTTCAACCACATTAGATTACACTTTTAAACTGCAAAGAACTAGTCCTAAAAAGTACTATGCAATTTTTTCGGAACAAAATGAGAAACTATATTTTTCATTATCTTCAACTAAACAAGAAGCAACTTTACAAATGGTCTCGGACACTTCTGTAAATATACAAATTCCATCAGTTATACAAAGAGATGAACAATATATAGTAACATCAATGATTGATACTGGAGTCTTTAGTGACGTGGCAGAAACTCTAGAAAGTTTAATTTTGCCTGATACATTGACTAGAATAGGTAACAATGCATTTTCAGGTTGTACAAATTTAAAACATATTAGGATTCCTGATAGTGTAAAACAAATTGGAGCATATGCTTTTTCTGGATGCGATAATTTAAATTATCAAATAGATAAAGGTGTAAAATATATAAGTAGCGTTACCAATCAATATTATGCTTTAATAGATGCAAAAAATTTTGTGGGTGGAGAATATGAAATAAAAGATTCTTGCAAAATAGTTCTTCCATATGCATTTTCGAGTTGTATTAGTTTAACAAATCTTGTAATTTCAGATAGCGTAATAAATTTAGGGGAAAGAGCATTTAATCAATGTACAAGTTTAAAAAACGTTATAATTGGAAGTGGCGTGAGAAGTGTTGAAGAATCAGTATTTGAGGATTGCAATAGCTTAGTTAATTTAATCATCAATGATGGTGTAACAATCATCGGTGACAGAATGTTTTTCGATTGTTCAAGTTTAAAAAATCTTACAATTCCTAATTCCGTAACAAGTATAGGAAGTTCTGCTTTTTATAATTGTACAGATTTATCAACTGTTGTTATTTCTGATAATGTTAAAGAAATCGGTGACGGTGCTTTTTACGCTACAAATTTAACGAATATAAAATTACCAAACAAATTAGAAAATTTAGGTGATTATGTATTTGAAGATTGTTCCAATTTAATGGAGATAGAAATTGATGAAAATAATCAATATTACACAACAGATGAATATGGTGTTTTATATGATAAAAACAAACTTATTTTAATTCGATATCCAGCTGGTAATGCAAGGACATCTTATATAATTCCAGAAGGTGTATTAACTATATCTCCATTAGCGTTTGCTGATGTTGATGCTTTAGTATATGTAAATATTCCAAATAGTGTAACAAGTATAGGAAATTCTGCATTTTATAGTTGTTATAGTTTAGAAAATGTACAAATGGGAGTTAATATTACAACTATAGGAAAATCAGCGTTTTATAGATGTTCAAGTTTAACAAGTATAACTTTCCCAGACAATTTAAGAAGTATAGGAAATAGTGCATTTTATTACTGTCATAATTTGCAAAGCGTAGTATTAAATCAAAAATTGACTAACATTGAATCGCTTGTATTTGATGCTTGCTATGACTTAATAAATGTAACAATTAATGATTATGTATATGGAAATTGTTCTTCAAGCAGTTCTTGCGGTAAATTACTAGATAATGCTGAAGTCATATATATTCCTAAGAATTTAGTGGAAAATGATAGTATTGTTATGGGTGATTATATTAAAAATAATTTTACACAAGGTTCTCTTCAAAATGAACACTATGTATTCTATAGAAAATAAAATATTTAAAAATTATAAAGTTGGATATATTTATATTTTAAGTAAAAAGTTTAGCAATTGTGCTAAACTTTTTATGTATAATATTATATATTTTTTTATCTTTAAGTCATTTATAATTTATAATATTGTTTAAATTATTGACAAATATTTCTGTGTATGTTAAATTTTTTGCAGGAGTAAATATGATAAAACTTTGGTGGCAAGTTCTAGTTATTTAATTCTGTTAGATTACACTTGCAAAAAGTTTTTACTCGGTAGGATTTTTTGTGAGTCTGCCGAGTTTTTTATTATTATTTGATTATAATTAAAGGAGAATTATGGGAAATATTATTTTAACTGGTGATAGGCCAACAGGGAAATTGCATATTGGACATTTTGTTGGTAGTTTGCAAAATAGAGTAAAAATGCAAAATGAAGGAAATTTTGATAAAATGTATGTTATGATTGCAGATAGTCAAGCACTAACTGATAATTTTAATAATGTAAAAAAAGTGCAAGACAATATTATAGAAGTGGCTCTTGATTATCTTTCTGTTGGTATTGACCCTAATAAAGTTACTTTGTTTTTGCAAAGTCAAGTGAGTGAACTTACTGAATTTAATTTTTATTATCTTAATTTGGTAACACTTGCAAGAGCAAAAAGAAATCCTACTGTTAAATCAGAAATGAAAGAAAAAGGATATAAAGATGATGTACCTTTGGGCTTTTTGTGTTACCCTGTAAGTCAAACTGCTGACATAACTGCTTTTAATGCTAATATTGTTCCTGTTGGCGAAGACCAATTGCCTGTTATAGAACAAGCGCGTGAAATAGTTAGAACTTTTAATAATTTATACGGAGAAACTTTAATTGAACCTATTGGAGTTTTGCCTGATAAATCAACTTGTAAGCGATTGCCTGGTACAGATGGCATTCATAAAATGAGTAAAAGTTTAGGCAATTGTATTTATTTAAGCGATAGTGAACAAGATATAAAAAAGAAAGTATTTTCTATGTACACTGATGAAAATCACATTAAGGTTAGCGACCCGGGCAAAGTAGAAGGTAATGTTGTTTTTAGTTATTTAGATGCTTTTTGTGAAGATGAACATTTTAAAAAATATCTACCTGAATACAACAATCTTGATGAGTTAAAAGCTCATTATAGAAAAGGTGGACTTGGAGATGTAAAAATTAAAAATTTTTTAAATTCTATTTTGCAGGAAATTTTACTTCCTATAAGAACTAAAAGACAAGAATTAGAAAAAGATAAAGATAAAATTATGAACATTTTATATAATGGTAGCAAACAGGCAAGCCTTGATGCACACAAAAATCTTATAAGGTTGAAAACTGCTATGGGAATTAATTACTTTAATGAAATTTAATCAAAATTTGTTTAAATTTATTTATTAAATACAAAAGGAACTCTAAATTAAGTTCCTTTTTTGTTTTTTAAATTAGAATAATATCATATTTTTTTAGTTTGTTTAATAAATGTTATTCTTTTTTATTTTAGTTAATATATTTTTAAATTTTTAAAAATAAATTCTGTTGTTATTATTCGAACAACAATTGTGATTAGTAAAGCCGTAAGCACCAAGTGATAATAATAGAAGTAATAAAAATGTTGTGTTATTCGCTAAATCTATTCCCGTTGCTTGTGCTAAAATTCCTAATGCTATAATTATAAGTAATGTAAGAGAAAAACTCATATTGCTCCTTTTTTTATTTTATTAAAATCATCATTAGTTTTCTACAACATATTTTTTCATTTTACTTTTTTAGTGCTTTTTGTTTATGATTTTTATCTATTTTTTTGTTATTTTATTATATGTAATAACTTTTAGGATTGTGATGGATACTTATAATTTAGTTGAAAATGTTTTAGAACAATTTAATATAGATGACAAAAAAATATATGCTATTTGTCAATTTTTTTCATCATTTTCAGATTTTACAAGACTTAGAATTATAACCGCTTTATCTATTAGTCCACTTTGTGTAAGTGAAATCAGTAATTGTCTAAAAATAAATCAAACTACTGTTAGCCATCAACTAAAAATTTTAAAAGATAATAATATCGTTGATTTTGTCAGGAATGGCAAATCAGTTATGTATAGATTGATTAGTTCTGATATTGAAGAATTATTAGACATTGCGGTAAATTTAATTTATAATTAATTTAGTAATTTTAAAAAATTATTTGTTAAAAAAACTTCCTTTTGTTATAATGTTTTTAATTATGGGGGTTGTATGAAAGTAACAGTAAGGGATTTAGATGTAAAAAATAAAACTGTTTTATTGAGAGTTGATTTTAATCTTCCTATGGACGATTATCAAAATATTATAGATGATAAGCGTGTAATTTTAGAGTTGCCTACTATTAAATATTTAATAGAAAATGATGCTAAAATTATTATTTGTTCTCATCTAGGTAGGCCTGAAGGAAAACGAGTTGAAAAATATTCTTTAAGACCTGTTTGCAAACATTTATCAAATTTATTAAATAAGGAAATTCAATTTATTGATGATTTCACCAAAAAAGGAGTAAAACAAATTGTTTCCAATATGAAACCAGGTGATGTTGTAATGTTGGAAAATTTAAGATTTTATAAAGGCGAAGAAGAAAATGATGAGAATTTTGCAAAGAAATTAGCTTCACTTGCAGATATTTTTGTGCAAGATGCTTTTGCTTGTACTCATAGAAAACACGCTTCAACTTATGCTATTGCAAAATTGCTTCCTAATGCTATTGGCTTTTTAATTCAAAATGAACTTGAGGCTTTTGATAAAATTTTAGTAAATCCTGAAAAACCTTTTGTTGCTGTTTTAGGCGGGGCAAAGGTTAAAGATAAACTTCCTATTATTGAAAATATTTTAGATAAAGTTGATACTATTATAATCGCGGGTGGTATGAGTTATACTTTTATAAAAGCACTTGATGGTGAAGTCGGTAATAGTATTGTAGATGAAAGTAAAATAGATTATTGTAAAAAGGTTTTAAATTTGGCAAAACAAAAAGGTGTTAAAATCGAATTGCCTTGTGATAATATTGCTACTAAAGAGTTTTCGCCTAATGCAAAAATTAAAAAATTTAATTCTGGATTTTTGGATAAAGAATATCAAGGTATGGATATAGGTAAAAAGAGCATTAAAAAGTTTTGTAAAATTTTACAAAGTGCAAAAACTATTTTATGGAATGGTCCAGTTGGTGTATATGAGTTCAAAAAATTTAGAAAAGGCACTATTGCACTTGCAAAATGCATCGCTAAATCAAATGCTTATAGCATAATAGGTGGTGGTGATAGTGTTGCTAGTGTAAAAGATTTGCATATTGAACATAAAATAAGCCACATTTCAACTGGCGGTGGCGCTAGTCTTGAATTATTGCAGGGTAAAGGGCTTCCAGGTATTGAAATTATAAATGATAAATAGAGGTGTTATGTCTAAAATAGTTGCAAATTACAAAGTTAACTTTGTTGATGCTGATTTTAAGAAATTATTAAAGAGGATGGATGGTTTTTCTTTTAAAAATGCAGAATTTATAGTGTGTCCACCATATACTTCTTTGCATATTTTTAAAAATAAATCGGTATTATTAGGCGCACAAAATTTGTCTAGTACAGATAAAATTCCGACTGGCGAAATATCGGCTGAAATGCTTAAAGATATGAATGTTAAATATGTTATTTTGGGACATAGTGAAAGGCGAAAAGCTTTTTTTGAAACAGACGAACAAATCAGAAATAAAGTTTTAAAAGCTCTTGAATTTGGATTAAAGCCAATTGTGTGTGTTGGAGAATCTTTACAAAACAAGAAAAAAGGAGAAACTTTATCCGTTCTTGAAAAACAGTTGAATACTATTCTTCGTGATATTTATACCAACGAACTTGAAAATATTATTATAGCTTACGAACCTGTCTGGGCGATTGGTAGTGGAAACGCTATTAAAAAAAGCGATTTGCAAGAAATTGTTAAAAATATAAAATTTATTTTAGAAAAAATGTATGGAAAACTTTTTGTAAATAAAATTTCCATTTTGTATGGCGGTAGTGTAAATGTTGATAATTATCAATCTATAATTTCAGTTAAAGGTATAGATGGTTTATTGGTAGGTGGTGTCGCCTTGGATTTTGAAAAATTGTTCAAAATAATTGAAGGTTTGAATTAATGAAAAAAGGTTTATTGATAATTTTAGATGGTTATGGAGAAGCTAAAGATAGCGAATTTAATGCTGTTACTAGGGCTGACACCCCCTTTTTGCATTTTATAAAAGAAAAAGCACCTAATACCTTAATTAGAACTGACGGCGGTTTTGTGGGTTTGCCTGATGGTTTTATGGGAGGAAGTGAAGTTGGACATCAAACTATTGGTGCTGGCAAAATTATAAAATCTGAAACGGTTAGAGTAGATGATGATATTAATTCAAATGCTTTTTATGAAAATAAATCTCTTAATTCGATTTTTAATAAGGTCTCAAAAGCTAATGGGACATTGCATATTATTGGTCTGCTTTCAGATAAAAAGATTCATAGTGATTTTAGACATATTCGTGCCATTTTGAAACTTGCAAAAGAAAAAAATATAAAAAATGTTTTAATACATTGTATTATGGACGGTAGAGATTCTGGTGTTAATGATGGCATTAACTATCTAAATCAACTAAAATCCTTTATAAAAGAATTCTCTTTAGGTAAAGTCGCTTCAATGGGAGGAAGATTTTATGCTATGGATAGAGAAGGAAATTTCGATAGGACTGATATTTATGTAAATGCTATAAAGGGTGAAAATTTTACAGATATATCACCTGAAAAATATCTGAAAAATGAATACAAATTAGGCGTTAGTGATGAATTTATTAAGCCGGTGTCATTTGTTGACAAGTCAAAGCTTTGTTTTAATAAATCTGATGCTATATTTTTATTTAATACTAGAGCGGACAGAATGCGTCAACTATCTACTCGTTTAGAAAGTTTTGATTGCAAAATAATTTCTATGACTAATTACGGAGATTTTAAAAAAATAACTCCTTTATATGTTAAGAGTTTAATTAAAAATACTTTGACTGAATTTTTGACTAAAAAAGGTTATAAAGTTTTGAAAATATCCGAGAGTACAAAATATGCTCATGTAACCTACTTTTTTAATGGTGGCAGAGAAGAACCTTTTGATGGCGAATACAGAATTCACATTCCAACTAAAAAAGTAAAAAATTATGATGAATTTCCTAAAATGCGCGCATGTGAAATCACAAAAGAGGCTATTAAAGCAGTTAAAAATAATAAGTATGATTTGATTGTTATAAATTATTCTAATCCTGATATGTTGGGCCATACTGCAAATTTTGATGCAGTAAAAAAAGGTTTAGAAGTTGTTGATAATAATTTAAAAAAACTTTGCAATAAAGCATTTAAAAAAGGTTATTTTATACTAATATGTGCAGACCATGGCAATTCTGAAGTTTTGAGAAATGAAGACGGCAGCAAAAATACTTCACATACTCTTAGTCCTGTAAAATTGGTTATTTTAGATAAAGATTTATCTATCAGAATGAAAAAATCAGGAGGTCTTCAAGATGTTGCTCCAACAATCTTAAAACTTATGGGTGTTGAAGATAATCCTGAGTTTGAAGGAAAACCTTTATTTATATCTGAAAATTTATAAATTTTATTTCTAGTTTTGACTAATCAAACGAGATTTGTTATAATTAGTATATGTTTTTGTTCAATTTTTTATCCTTAAAAGGCAAGTTAAATTCACTGCCTGATTCTACTTATTCTATAATTTTAATTGCTATAGCTTTAGTAATTCTTTTGTGTATTTCTCAATTTTTAAAATTAAACAAGTCAGGGAAATTAATAAAAGGTAGATTTTTTATAATATCAATTATTGCACTTTTGATTGTCTTTGCAGTTTTATATTTCGCAAGATATTAATTATGAGGTAATTATTGTAGTATTGAATGTTAATTAATAAAATTTGAAGGTTTAAAATCAAACATTATTCGTTAAATATTATTGCAAAATTAAAGTTATATTGTGAAATAAATTAAATTTTATTATTTTAATAATTTACTTAACTATTTAAATAATTATTTTATTACTTAATATTATTTTATAAATATAAAAATATTAATATAAAAGTTTAATTTGATTTTATTGAAATTAAATCATAGTTGAATCATCTTAATGTGATATAAAAATTTGTAATACAATTATTTTAATTTATGCTTGCATTTATTTTCTAACCGTGATATAATAAAGTGTTTTTTAGGAGGCTAAATGTTATCATCTTTACTTGTTAGTACTGTTCCTGACTGGATTTCAAATTCTTTCCCTATTATTAGGATTATTATATGCGTTTTGTTGGTACTTTCTGCTATTGCTTTGATTATTCTTGTATTTATGCAAATCAATGGTGGTAGTAACGCTAGCAATGCACTTACTGGAAATATTGATAGTTATTATGCTAAAAATAAGTCTAGTTCAAGAGAAGGTATGATTACTAAGGCTATTTATATAGTTGTTGCTATTATTGCAGTTCTTTGTATTTTATTTTATTTATCATATATTCCTTATCAAGGATAGTTTGACAGTGGCAAATTATTGCCATTTATTTTTTTTTGTGCTATATTAAAAGAATGATTAATGTTGATGAAGTTTTTAATGCCATAAAGGCAATTAACCTTAAAAATAAAACTAGAGATGAAGTGATAAATATTCTTTTAAAAGGTTTTTCATATAATGAAATTGATGATGCTTTAACTAAATTGCAAGAACAGGGTAAAATTTTTATTGATGCAAAAAATAGGCTTCTTTTTCCTAATGATGTTGGGCTAATATTATGTAAAATTAGTGGGACTAAAAAACATTTTGCTTTTGCACAAGTTGTAGGCGATGAAGATAATACTGAATATTTTATACCTTCCAATCAGTTAATGGGTGCTATGCACGGGGATTTAGTGTATGTTCAAATAACAGAAAGTTCAGATGATAAAAATTCGGTTGCAAGAGTTGTTCGTGTAATTAAAAGAAATAATGAAAAATTGGTAGGCACTTTACAAGCTTTTAACGGAAAGTTTACTGTTGTAACTGATGATGATAGATTTGAACCCATTTTAATACCTAGAAGTGGTGTAATGGGCTGTATAAATGGTGATAAGGTAGTTGTGAAAATCGACTATGATAAATCTTCAGATATTAAAAAAGTGGGTAGAATTGTTGAATGTTTGGGGCGTTCTGGCGATATAAAAGTTGAACAACTTGCTATAATTAGGTCTTTTAATTTGCGTGAAGAATTTCCTCAAGATGTTCTAAACGAAGCTAAAAGACTTCCTCAATCAATTCAAGATAGTTTGATAAAAAACAGAGTTGATTTTAGAAATTTAAGAGTTATCACTATTGATGGCGAGGATACAAGAGATATTGATGACGCAATAAGCATTGAAAAATTGAAAAATGGTTATCGCATTGGTGTGCATATCGCCGATGTTAGTAATTATGTTACTGAATCTTCTGCACTAGATAAAGAGGCGTTTTTAAGGGGAACTTCTGTTTATTTCCCAAACCAAGTTATTCCTATGCTACCTAGAGAATTATCTAATGGTATTTGCTCTTTAAATCAGGGTGTTAATAGATTTACTTTAAGTTGCATTATAGATATTGATGAAGATTGTAATGTAAAAAATTCTAAAATTGTAGAAGGTGTGATAAAGTCTTTGCATAGAATGACTTACACTGATGTTCAAAAAATAATTAATGGGGATACACAAAATTTAGATGAATTTAGCGATGTTTTTGATGATATTGTGTTATTTAACAACATTTCTCAAAAATTAAAAGAAAAACGCCAAAAAAGAGGCGAAATCACTTTTAATATTCCAGAACCAATTATAACTGAAAACGAATTAGGTGAGATTGTTTCTATTGAAAAAAGAGTGCAAGACGAATCACACGAACTTATTGAAAGCTTAATGATTTTATGTAATGAAGTCATTGCTGAAACATTCTTTAAACTACACATTCCTTTTGTGTATCGTGTTCACGAAAAACCAGATTCTATTAAACTTGATGGATTTTTAAGATTTGTAAATTCTCAAAAAATTCTTACAGATATAGACCCTGAAAATGCGACTCCTATGGATTTTCAATCACTTTTAAAAAGTATGGAAAATGACCCTAGAAAAGATGCTATTGAAAAAATTACATTAAGGTCAATGATGAAGGCAAGATATAGCCCAAATTGTTTAGGACATTTTGGACTAGCATCTACATTTTATTGTCATTTTACTAGCCCTATCAGAAGATATCCTGATTTAATGATTCATAGAATTATAAAAAAATATCTTCACGAAACAAATTTAGATGTTTTAAAGTCAGTTTATACCCCTATTGTAAATTCTACTAGCGACCAGGCATCATCAACTGAAAAAATCGCAACTGAAGCGGAACGAACGGTAGATGATTATAAAAAAGCATTATATATGTCTAATTTTATAGGTCAGGATTTTGAAGGTAGTGTGTCTGGAGTTACAGAATTTGGAGTATTTGTTGAACTTGACAATACTTGTGAAGGACTTATCCGTTCGGTTGATTTACCTTATGACAATTATATCTATGATAAAGATGCAATGAAGATTTATGGTACTAAATTCCATTATCAATTAGGAGATAAAATTAAAATAGTTGTCAAATCAACAGATATAAAAAGTAGGACTATTGATTTTGAAATATTGGGTTATAACAATATTGATGGAAAAATTCCTGTTATTAGAACAACAGAGGAGCACAAAAAAAATAAATTTATAGAATCTTTCAGTAAATCTAAAAGGCAAGAAAAAAATAAAAAAAGCCCATCTAACAAAACCAATAAAAAAAATAAAATTAATAAAATCAATAGAAAAAAATAAAAAATCAAAAAAATAAAAAATCAAAAAAATAAAAAATCAAAATAATAAAAAATCAAAAAAATAAAAAATCAAAAAAATAAAAAATTAAAAA
>CASFFI010000073.1 GCA_949293925.1 uncultured Christensenella sp.
AATCTAGTTCTACAAAAACAACTGCAAATAAAGGTGCAAAGAGTGTTTCAAAATCTTCTACAAAAACAACTGCTAAACCTGTTGCAAAAACTACAACAAAAGCACCTGCAAAGTCTACAACAAAAACTTCTGTAAAGTCTACAACAAAAACTTCTGCAAAGTCAGTAGAAACTAAACCTGTTGTAAAAACAGAAGAAAAAGCAGTTGAAATCAAAACTGAAGAAAAGAAACCTGAAGTTGTTTCACCTGTAGCAGAAACAGTAAAAGAAGAAAGTGTAATAAAACCAGTTGCAAAGACAACAAAGACAACTGCAAAAACTAGTAAATCTAGTTCTACAAAAACAACTGCAAAGACACCAGCAAAGTCAGTAGCAAAGACAAGTACAAAAAAAACTAGCACAACTACAACTAAAAAATCAACAACAAAAACTACTAGTAAAAAACCAGCTACAAAATCGACTGTTAAAAAGACAACAAAATAATTAAAAACACCTTTTAAATTAAAGGTGCTTTTTTTTAAAAAATATCAATATATTAGACTATAAACGAATTATTTTCTACAATCAATTTTAGCTTAATTTTTCAATCTTTAATATTATTGTTTTATAAAATTTATATGATTTATTTATGTATGTATAAGTATTATAATTTATTTTTATCATTTTATAAAGGCAAAAAGATTATATGATTTGTTATATTTATTTTTTTATATTGTTTTATAGATTATAAAAATTTTTTATTGTTTTATAAAGATGTATGTTTTATGTTAGTTTATTTTATTATTTCATTATTTTATTATTTTATATAATTTATTTTGATAATTGTATGATTAATAGTATCTTTATGCATAATTTTTTATAATAAATGATTTGTGATAAGATAATTTTCTTTTTATAATTATTTACTTGAAAACATAATAAAATTAATTTAATAAATAATTTGTTATAACCAATCTAATTTTTATTTGTTATAAAATTAATATAATTTAACCATTTAATATGATGATTTATTATATAATATAACTTGATACGTTATGATTTATTTAAAAAATTATTATAATTATTTTTTATAAGTGTGATATTAAATTTGATAAATTGATTTTCGACAATTTTATACATTTTAATTTTAGTTTTTTTATTAATCTACAAACAAATTGGTTATTTGCACTTTCAATTTTGCATAAATTGTATCATAATGTGGGGTGTAGATATCTATGACTAAAAAAAAGTTTTTAAAATTTGTTTGTGGAATTTTAGTTGCTTTTATAATTTTTTTTGGCGTAAATTTTGTTGGAAGTGCCGAATGTGCTGGTGCATATTTTTTAACAGAAAAAAAGTTGTTGCCTATTTATTCAGTAGAAACTCAAGAAAACAAAGTGTCAATTTCATTTGACGCGGCTTGGGGCTCAGACAAGACTGAACAAATTATGGATATATGTGATGAATTTAATGTTAAAGCAACCTTCTTTTTAGTGGGGTTTTGGATAGAAAAAAATCAATCACTGACAAAATCTATTTTGGACAGAGGATTTGAAATTGGAATTCATTCAAACACACACCCAGATATGGCAAAATTATCAGAAAAACAAATAGAAGACGAACTAAATGCTAATCAACAAATTTTATTCGATGCTACACAGCAATATGCTACATTATTTCGTCCACCTTTTGGCAGTTACAATAACACGCTAATATCGGTTTGTAAAAATTTGAATTTAACACCTATTCAATGGTCGGTTGACAGTTTAGATTGGAAAGGTTTATCTGCTGAAAATTTGGCTTCAAGGGTAACTAAAAAAGTAAAGTCAGGTGATATTATTTTATTTCACAATAACTCAGACAATATTTTGGACGGACTAAAAATTGTGTTGCAGTATTTCAAAGATAATAACATTCAAAATGTCCCAATAGGACAATTAATATATAAAGAAAATTACAAAATTAATATACAAGGTACTCAAATAAAATTATAAAGGAAAATTTATGAATTATGAACTATTAGAAAATAACCAAGTCGTTTTATCAGGCGAGGTAGTTAGTGAAATTACATATAGTCACGAAGTATTTAATGAAGCATTTTATACTTTTGTGCTATCAGTAGAAAGATTATCAAAAGAAGCAGATTTAATACCTGTTACCATTAGTGAAAAATTATTAGCAGTGCGTCCGCTAAAATCTAATGACAAAATTAGTTTGAAAGGTCAATTTCGTTCTTACAATAAACAGATGGACGGACATTCTAAATTAGTTTTGACTGTTTTTGTGAGGGAATTATTAGAATACGATGAAACTTTAAATCCTAATTTAGTTACATTACAGGGTTATATTTGCAAAGAACCAATTTATCGAACAACACCATTTAATCGAGAAATCACTGATGTTTTAATTGCTTGCAATCGCGCTTATAATAAGTCAGATTATATTCCTGCTATTGCTTGGGGTAGAAATGCTAGATTTGTTGCAAGCTTGCCGGTAGGCAGTAAAGTAAATATAAGTGGGCGTGTACAAAGTAGAGTTTACAACAAAACTTTAGAAACAGGAGAGGTTATTAGCAAAACCGCTTATGAAGTTTCTATATTTAAAATTTCTGTAGAATAAAATAAACACATTGTATTGTGTTTTTTTTTATTTTTTAGTATAATGCTATTTATGAAAAATATTAGAAATTTTTGTATAGTGGCACACATTGACCACGGTAAA
>CASFFI010000074.1 GCA_949293925.1 uncultured Christensenella sp.
AATTTGTAGCTGACAAGGGTATTATAAAGAACAGAGATGAAATGTTGAACAAACTTGAAGAAGATTTTAAAGATGTTACATATGGTTTACAATTATAAATATTTATAACAATAGGCATTGCCTATTGTTTTTTTTATTGACTTTTTCTTATTTCTTTATTAAAATTGTCGTATGTTGATTGTTAGTGGGTTTTCTGTTTTTGGTTATGAAATTAAATTTTATGGGATTATTATTGCTTTTGCTATGCTTATTGGCGTTTTTCTTGCTCGCTATCTTGCTAAAAAAAGAAATGTTAATCCTGATGATATTATAACTCTTGCTTGTATAGTTTTGCCTCTTGCTTTAATAGGGGCTAGACTTTACTATTGCTTATTCTATGGGGGGTATGACTTATCTAATTTTTTCCAAATTCATAATGGTGGACTTGCGATCTATGGCGGTGTTATCGGTGGACTTTTGGGTGTTATTATCTTTTGTTTGATTAAAAAGAGTTTTAAAATGCTGCCTGTTATTTGTGATATTTTAGTCCCTTGTTTGATTCTTGGACAAGCATTGGGAAGATGGGGTAATTTTTTTAATCAAGAAGCTTATGGTAATTTAGTAACTAACAATGCATTACAATTTTTCCCTTTTGCAGTCTTTATCGAAAGTGTCAACTTTACTGAAAGTGCTTTTTCACAAGTTCTATCATACTATGGAACAACTTTAATTGACGGCGCATATTTTCAAGCGACTTTTTTCTACGAGAGTTTTTTGAACATTTTAGGGTTTATATTGCTTTTAGTTGTTTTTCATAAATCCAAAAAAATTGGAACCACCACGGCAGTTTATTTGATTTATTATGGTTTTGTTCGTGCTTTTATTGAAGGATTAAGAACGGATTCTCTTTACTTTGGTATATTTAGAGTTAGCCAAATTTTATCTGCCATTTTAGTGGTTATAGGAATTTCAATTTTGGTCTATAATATTATTCGTGGGAAATCAAGTAAAAATTCAAATAATTCTTTATAACATTTGTTTGCTGTCTGTTGGTATATGCTCAATTTGGTTTAAAAATTTTTTAACTTTATCTATATGCATATCCGCTTTTTTGATTGGAATTTATAACATTTTTTTTGGAATGTATTACAAGGTTGACAATCATTTTTTAGTTGGCGTTTTTCTTTTAACTTTATCGCCTATTTATATTCTTTTGTTATATTTTTCATTTGACAGAGTATTTTCGCTTTTACTTTTTGCACTATTTTTGGCATTTTTTGCAACGGGAGTATATTTTAAGGATATAAAATTAAAGAAATTTTCTTTACTTTTATTCATTATTTTTGTAATATGTTTATTGTTTAATATCGGCTTATTTAATTTGGGTGTTTTATTGCTTTTGCTGGCTATTGCTTGTCTATTTTGTTTCATAGGGTGGTGCATCAATGTTTAAAATTAAAAATAGTAATAAAATGTTTGATTTTGAAATCGCTCAAATCAAACAGTTAAATATTGAAAATGAAAGTCTCAAAAAAACTTGTGAAGATTTAAAGTCTGAAAACGAAAGTTTGAAAGATGAAATTAATAGATTGAATGGCAAATCTGATATTATTTCTCGTGCTATTGTTGAAGCTGTCGATAAGGCAAATCAAATAGAAGACACTAGTAAATCTGCTTTTCAATTAGAAATTCAAAGAACCAGGTTGTTATATTTAAAACTTGAAAAAATTTATAATGAACTTTCTAAAAAGTATCCAGAAATTTTAAAAGACGATAGATTTAAGGATTTGTCAGCAGAATTTAAAAATTCTATTATAGATACAAGCAATAAAGCTGATTTCAACGAACAGGGGAATAAAAAGTTTAAGAAAATGCTAAAAAGCGTAAAGTCTGGAAATGTTGAAAGTGCTGTTTTGCAAATTCCAAAATCTAGTTCAGGTTTTGACTTTAATGAAGCGTTGCACCCTACTGATGACCTAAAAGATATCTTAAAAGCTTTTGATTTGAGTGATAAGAAAAAGAAAAATTAATTGTGCGAAATATTTTTATCTATATAAGATTCTTTACCCTTTAGGTAGAGATTTTTTTAATATATTGTAAAACATAGTCATATAGTTATATAAATAGTTATGTATTTAATAATTAATTATTCAAATGATAATATTTCATTATTTTTAATAACTAATTTAATGTATTTGTTTCAATAGATAATTTAGTATGTTTTCTTATTTAGATAATTTAACTACTAATTTCGATATATATTCCAAGATTATACTAATTTTCAAATATTATTTTTAAATCTGAACATTATATCTCTATATGGTTATTGCATCAAAATAGCATTGTTTACTATTGGGTTTATATTTTTAGATTTTATTGTTTTTGGTTATATTATATTATCTATTGTGTAATATAAATCTCTACCTGTAGCACCCATTACTTGTCTTTTCTATACTACCTATTATTTTTCTTTTAGTTAATATAGAAACATCGTATTCAATATATATCGTGTTCAACATATATATAATATACAGTTGATATTTGTATATATATCTTATATATGATATTGTCATAATAAAATTATTAAAGGGCAAACTTTATAGGTTATAGGTTTAAAATTCTAATTAAAAAACTTTTAAAAAAAATTTGTCAAAATTTAAAAAAACTTTTTAAAAACTGTTGACACAAATTTATTCTTGTGGTAATATTACCT
>CASFFI010000075.1 GCA_949293925.1 uncultured Christensenella sp.
ACTTTGGGATACGAGTTCTATAACAGGTAGCGTTTATCCTGCTAAACTTTATCAAATTAAAGCAGTTGGTGATTATTATTATGAAACATTGATAATATTGGTGCAAGCATCATCTAATGATATGATTGAAAGCGTATCTACTAATAAAGGTGAAATTATATCGAGTACTGGCTTTTCACAAAATTATTTGTCTGCAAAAGGTAACTATAACTTATACCCTAATGATATTTTAGATGAAGAAAATCTTTCTTCTAATGTTTTAGGCAAAATTTATGTTAAATTTAATTCATTTAGCAAGGCTTCAAGTTATAAATTCTTTGAAAGATTAAATAAAATTATTGTAGATATTTATATTTCTAACGACGGCGGAAATAATTATACTTTCTTAAAATCTGTAGAAGGTGAATATGATGAAAATGCAAATATTAGTTATACTTACATTCCTTTCAATATAAGCGGTATGTACATGCTTAAATTTAGAAATACGGCTGGCAACATACTCACTTATTTAGAAAATGGACAAATAAAAGAACAATCTGTTAAAATTAATGTAGTATATGATGTTATTGCTAATATTAAAACAAATATTGCTGGGATTGAAACCACTTTGCCAATAGTTAATAATGGCATATTTAACAGTCCTGTAAATGTGAATATTATCTCAAATAACAGCAGTTTATATTCATTTTATTCAAGAGACTCCTATGTCGTTTATAACAATGTAAGAACAATGTTATATAATTCTCAATATGTCGAACAAGGGAACAATCAATCTTTCAACTTTACAGAATATGGTAATTATCGTGTCGTGTTGATAGCAAGGTCAGGTTCAAATGAATTAAAAACAGAATTCGTGTTTAATATTATAAATCCCAATTCTGCAACTTATGCTCTTGATTTGTCAAATATTAACAATCTTTACTCCATAGAAAAAGTTACAAAAACGAACAAAGAGGTTGATTGTACAGATGAATTTAAAAACTTATTAAAACAAATGGGTTCATTTAGTGGACTTATCACTCTTGACAGACTAAAAGAAAATGGATTGTCTAGTGGCGTTTATAATATTTATTACAGATTGATTGTAGACAATCAGACAACTGATGATTTAGTTAAATTCAGTGTGCGATTTGAAGACACAGAGGGTCTTGCTTTGACATCTTCAGTAAAAAGTGGCGATAGCACAACAAAAACTATTACTATTTCGTATAACACATTTATGCTATATGAACAAATTGGAGAGTGCAAAATTGTCGTGAAAAATTCTCAAGGCGCAACAATTAATGAAATTATTATTGATGGCACAAATTTGAATGTAAATCAAGACAGTTTCAATATTAAAGAAAGTGGAACTTATTTTGTACAAATTCAATCTTTGAATGGAGATATTTATTCAAGTATTAAAGTAATTAAGAAAACACCGCTTACAACATTTACTATAGTTGTCATAGTGGTAATTTCTATATTAGTTTTAGCGGTCATTATAATATTCTTTAAGTATAGAAATAAAATGAAAGTTAGATAGGTAGTTTATACTATCTATCTTTTTTGTATAAAAATATTCAATATTATAATTTTTTACAAAATCTATATTTACAAACTTAATTAAATATGGTATTCTATTTATTATGGAAATAAATGTTGATGAATTGAATAAACTAAGTATTTTTCAACTTAGAGCAATTGCTAGGGAAGTTGGGGTGTATTCTCCAACAACTCTAAAAAAAGAACAAATGATTGATAGTATTATGAAGATATATAATGGCGAATTGGCTCCTCACAAGCCAAAGACCAAACAAGGCAGACCGCCTAAAGATATTATTGGAAACACTAAATTAATTGATATTTTGGTGCCTAAAAATCTAGAAGAATTATCAACAAAAAACGAAAAGTTAGAAAATGTTAATAAATCATTTGTTTTTAATCAGGAACCAGCTGAATTTCAAGCAGATTATAAAGATTTGATAGTTAAGGGGATTATTGTAATTTTAGAAAATAATGGGGCAATTTTGCGAAAAGGCATAGATAGCGACAATGTTTCAAATCTAGTGTATATTGCACCTAATATAGTTGTAGCAAATAATCTCAGAAATGGAGACGAAATTCTTTGTAATGCTATATTTACCAGTTATGATAAACCTATGGTTTTAAAAGAAATTTTAGCTATTAATGGCGAAGATAAAAATTTTTCATCAATAAATAAATTGAATTTTGATAATATGGAATATGTGTTCACTCCAAATTTTTATCAATTTGAATCAAATAACCCTTTGTTCGAATTTATGAATTGGAAAATTCCTGTAGCATCTAATATTTTTATTTATGGTGACAAGACAAAAAGTATTTTATCAGCAATTGAACTTGTAAGTAGTATTAAAAAGACTCAAAAATTAAAAGTTATGTATTTAAATCTTTCAATGACTGACAAAGAAAAACAATTGGTAAAGAATATGCCTAATATAGAGATTTTTTGTAATAATTTTGAAGATAGCAGACACAGACAGCGACAAACTGTTGAATTGTTTATAGAAAGGGTAAAAAGATTAGTAGAAATGGGTTATCACTTAATTTTATTAATAGATGATACAATAAATATAGGGTTACTAACTTATGAACAAAATCAAGATATTAAGCTTTTAAAATTAGCATTATCTTTGTCAAAACAGACTTTAAAAGGTAGTGCAACGACTATCGCATTTTTCCCAAAAACATTAGATACTGATTTCCAAAAATTAGTCGTTAATACTGTCAAAAAATTAGAAGATATAAAAATCGTAATAGAATAAAAAGGTATAAAAAAATATTAGGCATTGGTCTAATATTTTTTTAATCAAAATTAAAGAAATCATCATCAAAATCTTTTTTAGAGTTTCCTTTATTTGCATCGTGTAGTATTTTATTTCTTTCTGCAATATTATAAAATATTGCTTTTTCATCAAACTTAGACAATGGCATATAACTTTCTGATGCAGGAATTATTTCATATAAGTCTGTTGCTTCATAGTATGGAGTAAATTTATTTTTGTAGCAGGCATTTGGACTAAATGATTTGATAATTAAGTAACCTTGATTTTGTGTAAATTCATTTAATTCGTGAGGATAAACAATTGGTCTTTGTTGTACATTTTTTGACTTTGATTTATTATCTTTTCCGTCTGGACCTGATGATGTTGTAATACTTTCCATTTCAATTGTCTTGTTGCCTAATTGTTTTGAAAATTCTTCATTTGTTTGAGCATCTTCTGAACCAACATACACTTGAATAGGACAGTTATCACGAATAACTTTACCTTCTTGGTCACCATATACTTTATATAATTGTGAATAAGACTGAATTACTAATTCATAGAAAATACCACGCGAACGACCTACCGCCATAGTTTTTCCAAAGTCAGGAAATCTTGGCAAATTTGCAAATTCATCTAGCAAGAAATATACATTTCGTTTTAATTTTAAATCTTTGTGCGTATTTGCTTTTTCAACAAGACGCTTATACAATTGTGTTACAAATAAAGATGCTAAAGGATATCTTTCTTGTCTTTCATCTGGTATCTTTAAGAATAGCGCCGTAGGTCTTTCATCAATGTCTTTAAAACCTATTTCATCTTTGCTAGTCATCAAACTTATACCAGTATCTTGAAATAATTGCATTTTAGCACTTGCAAAACCCATATAGTTTTTTGTTGTTGTATCCGCATTTTTTAATGCTGTGTTTGCAAGAGCATTCACTTGTGAGAATTCATCTCTATAATCAAATAAGTATTCTTTTAATGTTGCATACGGATCACGACCAGAATCTTGCGTATTTACAATTTTATAAACATTATAAAGATTATATTTATCTTTGTTCATACTAAGTCTAGGGTCAAAACTATCTTCAAGCATTGCAATCATTATTGCTTGTAAAAGATTTTGTGCTGTTTTTTCCCACGAT
>CASFFI010000076.1 GCA_949293925.1 uncultured Christensenella sp.
AATATTTCCGAATTGTTTTAAGCCTTGAACTACACCTGCACTATAACAATTTTCAAGATATGAATTTTCACCATTATCATATATAAATCCTGAACTATTCAATGCACCTATATATCCGTTGAAATATGAATTTTGAATTACATTGTTATTTAAGTAAACAAAACCAGAAATTGCACCAACACCTGATTTCAATTCTGCGCTAGAATAACTATTAGAAATGTTACCATTATTAGTATGCACTACAAATGCTGTTTCACTTCCGCTTGTTAAACTAATACCGTCAAAATCAACTGAACAAGAGTATATATTACCATTATTTACGCCAACTAATAGTCCTGTTTTTTGCGTTAAAGATATATCATTATTTAATGTCAGAGTAATATTTGAGATTGCACTATTATTAGTGATTTCTGGAATTAATGCCATATATCCGTCAAATAGATTAAAGTTTGTAATATTTATAGTTTTATTGTTACCTAAAATAATTCCTTCAAACGCAAATGTACAATTAAATTTATCATCTAGATTTTCTTTTAAATAATAATAATTAAAGCCACTGTCTATTATTGCATTTGTTCTATTTTGATTTTTTATAGATATAGGACGCATAGCACTACCCAAATCAAATAATCCTTCTTCATTCATAACACCAGACAAAACAAGGTAGGTTTTAATGCTTGACATATAAGGAATACTTACTATTTCATTACCTAGATAATTGTTTGTAAACCCTTCTAACAATTCAACAAATTGCTTGCTCAAAAGTGCATCTACAGAATAGTTAGAACCTATATTTGAATCGCATAAGGTATAATCACTTGAATAATAAACTTCAATATTATAATCAGAAGTTAAATTTTCACCTATTACAGCATCTTGATTTAGAACAAACACATCGACTGCATCAACTTGTTTATAAGTTTTTGAAATTTGAGATGTTGAGATTACTGAAATAGTAATAGTTCGTGTTACTAAAATTTTACCATTTTCAATTACACCAATGATTCCACCAACACTGATTTTGCCGACATTGTGATAAGAGGTCGTTGCAAGGTTTATTCTACCTGCAGATATTGAATCTGATATGGTAGTATCTCCTAAAACATTACCTATTAATCCACCGACTAATATGTTCAAACTGTCTTCTACATTATCAACAGTTTTTAAAGATATCAAAGTATTGCTGAATACATTTAAATATTCCGTTTCAGTAGAATTGCTTCCTGTGATACCACCCGCCGTCACATATTTAGAATACTCATCAATAATTTCAATATTTGATACAGAATTTTTAAGTGAAGATTGAGCTGATATTTTTCCTATCAAACCACCGTAAATATATGAATTATTAGATGACACCTTATTTGTAATTGTAGAATTTTTAGAGTAAGAATTTTCTCCTTGCATATTTAACGCTTCACCTACAATTCCACCGATAATGACGGATTTATCATATTGCAAATTGTTATTTGAACTAATATTTGATGAAACCATTAGATTTGATGTATATATATTATCAAACACAACATTTTTTGCATATCCGATTATTCCACCTATTGAAATTTGATTTGAATTTGTATTGTCAACTGAATAAACATTTAATTGACCAGATGCAGTAGCGCTTGACAAATAAACTTTGTTATTTATATCGCCCACTACACCACCGATATACGAATTTATAGCATCAATATGCAAATCAATATATAAATTTGCTTGAGTTGACAAAATTACATAATCGTAATTTTCATCGTTTGCATCTAATTTTATTGAACTATCTGCGTGTCCAACAATACCGCCAAAACTAGCGTTTTTATTATTTCCAGCCTTTATAAAATCAATTTCTTGAATGTTTTCGTTACTTCCTATATTTACAACGCAACTTGTTATAAACGAATCAGTTGAATTTGCAATTAATCCGCCAAATTGTTCAAAACTAACATTCGTAATTTCTGAATTTCCGCTAGCAAATTCAAAAGACACATAAAGATTTTCAAAACTAGAACCGATATCCATAGATGAGATACCACCAAAATACTGACGCAATTCCTGATTAGAATTAACTTCTTTTATAATGTACTCAATATCTAAATTTCTAACTATAGCGTTTTCAGTTTGTTTAAAGAAACCTGCACCTGTAATAGATTTTGCACCATTAAAATTAGAAAGTGACAAATCTATAGTGATTTTTGGTAATCTTTTTACGCCTGAAGCATCTTCAATTTCCATTCCAACAATACTGCCGGTAAACACAACATCTGCAACATAATTATATGCCGATATAGTTATATCATTAGTTACTACAAAATTAGCATCAGGATAAAGTCCAATTAGACCCATATCTTCTGAACTAGAAATTTCATAATAATTATTAATTGACTTGTCTAAAAGTGGTGGGAAATAAATTTCTTTTGATTGATTATTAATATCCCAATACTCAATAGGCCAATTCCCGAACATTCTTCTAAACAAAGCTTTTTGTTCGCTAGACCTATCCGTTTTAGTGTTTAAAAGTTTTGAATCATAAGTATTGAAATTATAAACCGAACTAATATTTGTCTTAACATTTTGTTCAGACTTATAATAGACTGTTACAAAAGTATTTGTATCTAAATCTGTTGAATTATTAACAGAATCATTTACAAACACTACATTTTCGCTAACAAAACCGGCAAAAAGATTTCTGTATGAAAGTTGTTCGTTAGTGTTAAACAAATTTAACAATTCATTGTTATAACTAATACCAGATACAACTGAATATAAATCTATCGATAAATCATCATTTCCGTCGATATTTTTGTAGAATTTATTGTAGACTTCCAATGCTTTCATTCTATTTGAGTAATATGAGCCATTTTCAGCATTTATTTTTTTATCAGAAGCGGACATTATATACGCAAACATTCCGCCCATAAAACTATTACTTTCAGTCAATTTAACTAAAGAAATAGAATATACATAATTGAATTTACCACCGATATTTAAGCCCACAAAACCAGATAAATATTCACTATCTGTATATACAACTACAGAAGATAATGTATTGTAAATTTCTCCTGCAAAATTAATACCAGCAACACCACCTACATAGACTGAACCCAATAATAAAGAATAATAACTTGAACTGCCAATTCTAACATGGTCTTGATAGTAAGCGTTTTCAACGATTCGTTGATTAGAAATTTCAACACTTGATTCAGATGGATTTTGTTCATATTCCCGAATTCTTTCTCTAAAGTTATCGTTGTCCGAGTACTGAACTTTGCTCTGATAAATATCACCATAATTAATTCCTGCAATACCACCAGAAGAATAAACGCCTAATATAAAACTTCCATTGCTTAATTCAACATAACCCTTTTTAATACTTGTATCAATAGATGTGTAGCCTGCAATACCACCTGCATTAACACCCACTATTTGAACATCGCCATAAACTTGCAAGCGTTTGGCATTTTCATTTAATGGACTTTCGTCTAAATCAAGTACTCCTGCAATACCACCTGCATAGCTTAAGTTTCGAACATATTCATTGTAAGTATTATAACCGCTATAACTAAAGCCAAAATTTTGATAATTAAAGTCTTCTTCATTCAAGTATTCATAAGCAAAATTATTTTCACCACTTCTTATATAATTTTCCAAATTTCTAACTGTTGCTTTTACACTTAAATTAGAAGAAATATTAAATAATACACTTTCCCCTCTTACTAAGCCTGAAAGACCGCCTACAAAGTTATCACCTGTAAGCATTTTGTTCTCGCCACTAAGTGTCACATTTAATATAATTGAATCATCAATTATACCTGCAAGTCCACCTACATAACTAGAACCCCTTGCTTCTTCGATTGTGTCAAACTCTATGTTCAAATTTTTCACAACACCATTTGTAATAGTAGAGAATAAACCTATACTAGATTGACTAGTTTGTGTAGGGCCAATATATAGTCCTGATAGAGTCATACCATTACCATCAATTACGCCCTGCATATCCATTTCACTTCTCGTTTCCATATCAAGACCAGTGAAATCTATGTCATCGACAAGTCTAATATGTCCATTAAAGAATTTACTAGTAGCAGAGGTTTCATTATCAAAAGCAATATATTTATTAAATTCTTCAACATCTCTAACTATGTAAGGATTTATACTGCTACCATAAGCATAATCATCTGCAAAGTAAGAAACACCACCATAAAAATATTTTACTGAAACTGCAATTTGATTTGCGCTAACAAGTTTAGGAAGGACTGAATTTTTCAAAGTCCAAACTCCCTGTTCGCTAGTTTCAACGCCATCAATAAAACAGAAATTATTAAAACTATCACTTGACTGAATATTTACGCTATTTAATTCAACTGCGTTTGGTTTGCTTCCGTCTATTATAACGCCAAATTTATCACTATCTAATTTGAGATAATAACAATCAGTAATCTCACCAAATGAATTTAATTCATTTTTTAAATTTGCACCTATAAATGGCTGATTAGATGTAGAGTTTGATGAAATATTTCCTGCTGAATAAGAGTGCAATATTTTGCCTGAATTTTCGTTAATATACGCAAATCCTGAAACAAATTGAGTGTTACTTTCTACAAAAATATTTGCATAGCAATCAGAAATTGTTCCTGAATTTGTATAGACAAACGCACCAACGCTACCTATATATGAGTAAATTTTATTTGTACTTGCCCTTAAAGAAGTTTGGCTGATGCTTGACTGCAACCCTTCAACATAAGAATAAAGTATTTTACCGCTATTAGAATTTTCAGCGACCAATCCCGCCGTCATATTGTACGAATTATTTAATTCATATAAATTATTAACAGTTGTATTCGCCACATAACAAGATGATATTATACCACTATTTACAGCGACAAGCCCTGCAACTACTCCCCTTGCATTTAAAGTAATAGTACCGCAATTTATTATATTTTCAACTGTGTTGTTAGCACCTAAAGAATTTACACTAACTGTTACTTTTTTAAAACTACTAGTGCCAACTCGTGAATTTATAATATTACCTAAATTTTCACCTACTAACAACCCTATCAAATTGTGTGACGCATTTGATGAAACACTATCTTGTGATAAAATATTTATCACTGAATCAACTTTCGAATTTTGATTAGGATTAAACGATATTACTTCACAATTGTAAATAATTCCTTCATTTGTTCCTGCTAACAGACCAAAGTTAAACGAATTAACACCAGACAGATTGACTGTTTGAAGATTTGCGATATTTACAGTAACATTTTTAAGTATAGAATTTTGACCTAAACTTTCAAATAAACCTATATTAGTTTTACCACTCACATCAAATGAGTAAATATTGATAACTTTATTATTTCCATCTAAACTGAATGTAACGTTGACGTCGTTAAAACTAATAGGCCTGTAACCATAGAGATTTATATCTTCCATCAAGATATAATCACCACCAACATTCATATTCATAAATTGTTCTGCATTATAAATTGCGAGTGGTTGATTTTCATCTGTGCTTGTAGAGATTGTTATATTAAAATTCGTTTCAGCCACATAGTATGAAGATAATCCATAAACATCAAACGACAATTCAACATAATTTTTAAAATCATCTGCAAATTTGAAAGTGTATGGGACTTCTACAGTTACAGAGAAATTAGATATCATTCTACCATAAATTCTAAATGTTTTTGAAATGCTGTCATAATAGATTAAAAACTCTTTATTTGCATTATTAGGATCAGTCAAAGCCGACTGCAACTGACTTTGAGGCACATAATAATTAGATAAATCTCCATTTGACAATCTAAAATTCTTTAAAAAGTTTACAACTTTATTGTCATCTATAACACCCTGATTATCTATTAAAAATTCATTAAGGTCAATTTCTCCATTCAATGAATTTAAATTCATAAATAGAGTAGCACTTGAATTTATTGTGGAGTGCAAATTTGTTACATTTATTGAATCTAATATATAATCTGTTGTAATGAAGTTTACCACTTTTTCTTGAGTATATGTAATTCCGTCTTTTACAAGTTCCATTGAAAATTTGATAGAAAACTTTTCAAATAAATCACTTCTTACAAATACAGAATATCTAATGTCATATCTACCACTTGTTTCATCGTAAACTGCTTCTTGTGATTGTACAAGATAAACTTTATCATAAACATTATCACCTATTATTTGATAATTTGGAAGACCTATAAGTTCATATCCTACAACTGACACATCTATATATGAAGCATTATTAGAATTAGCACCTGCACCTCTTTGCAAAATGTAATAGTTATTGCCGTCTATAGAGGTATGTAAAGAATTTTCACTAACACTAATATAAACACCTGGTAAATACTGTGAAATTAAAGTTTTAGTAAGCGTTTCATCTGCACTTCCATTACTATATATATTAGATTTATAAATATCTAAATAAATATTATATAATTCATTATTACCTTCAACATCATTTAAGATTGTTCTAACATAAATAACACCATTATATGAATAAGAATTAGTTGTTGAATCATAAGATGATATTTTTTCAAGCCTATAACTACCATTTGACATAAAACCGTAATTTGATGAATGGCTAAGAGAAATATATTTAGTTCCGTCATAAATCATTTGTTGGAAAGTAATTCTTTGACCGCTAATTTCTCCATTACTTGCCCTTAAAACTAAATCGTTAACAAGTGAATAACTAGGTTCAATATAAAGTTTTAATAATCCACTATTCCCTGGCACAATAACATTTGATTGTGTTGTACCACTAATATATTCAACTTTGTTGTTTGCATTAGAATTAGTAACAATAGTTCCACTAGAATAATGTTCAATTCTAACAGTTGAAAGATTTTCAGGACTATATATTATAGTCAAATTATCATTTTTAACATCTTCATCTGTCAGTGCTCTAAACATTAGTTTGAAACTTATTTGGTCAACTAAATATCTAATTTCAAAATCATCAACAAGTGATAAAGATATTTGATAAGAGTATGTATAACCAAGTTTGCTTACAGCATAATTAACTTCAAACAAATCGTAAACTGAACTTTTACTAGTCTTTTGTAAAATTTCAAAAATTTGTTCATTATCTTTATCAGTTGAGCCATTTATAGACAATATTAATGCATCACTAGAATACGAAATTTCTCCATTTTCTAGTTGATTATCTAAATATAAATAACTTGATTCATCAACTGCATAGTAAGTATTAAAGTCAACGGCAAAATCTACCACTTCGCTAGGTTGAGTTTCGAATTTATTTACATCGAGTTCTATTGAAATTGCAGTTTTATATGTTCTAAAAACAATTTCTTTTGAACATAAGTAATAATAATTACCGTCTTCAAGATAATAGTATTCAACTATGATTGAGAAATCTTTATATTGCCCATCATCGTCAAAATTAACTCCCGTAAATCCTATAATATCATCAAAATTATAATAATCAAATTCGTTACCTGTTATCTGGACATTATTGCCTGTATAAATTTTAAGTTTTAAATTATTATGCTCTATTGAATTAAATTTAAAATTATTATAAACATTTTCAATTAATGGTTTTAAATTTTTAGTTTGATTGACATATAAAACAACTCTTTCATTATTAGTACTGATAGGTTCATTGTCATTATTTAATGACAAATCAAGATTTGTAAATCCACACCTTGAATGTACTATAAAAGTAGATTTTATATCTTCATTAAATATTGATGATATTTCAAGAACAACATCTCCAGTTCTTTTCAAAACAATATAATAATTTCCTAATTCATCAATGCCTAAATCTGCTACATTTTCTCCGCTTAAAATATTTACTTCATAAGATAGGCTAGCGCCATCAGGTTCAGTTTCCCACAATATCAAAGAGTCTTCTACCACTAAATAATATTTATTTAGTTCGTTTTGAACTTTTACAAAACCTGCATTTTCATTATAAATTTCATCACTTTCATAATAGAATAGTACTGCTTCACTGTCTTGCAACTTAATTCCTGTAAAATGATTTTCATTATACAACAAATTAGAATAATTTATTTCTTCCACCAAACTATTGTTTTGCAAGTTTTCTTTGTACAATTTATCATCATTTGTTACAGCACTAGCACTAGTTGGAACAACTGTGTTTGTATAAGTTACATTTCCATCAAACTCGTATGCGATAATAGGAAGACCATTATTCGCATTCAAATGTATTTGAATAATATCATCTGAATTTGATTGAGTAACAAAACTATCAATTACCCCCGAATAATTTTTGCTGTCAAATGAACTAGTTAAACTATTTATATCAATACTTTCAAATGTATAATAAGCACCATTTAAATCGACATTTGGTAAATTTCCAGAATAATAAACTTTTGAAATTGAGTAATTTGAGCCGTCTGGAATAGTTTTTATATTCGATGCATTGTCAGTATAGAAACTAGTATTTATAAATGAGTTAGTTATATTATTAGAACCATTTGCAATACCAGCTAAATCTGCAACAAAACCTGATAAATTTCTAACAGAATATTTATAATTTTCTCCTACTAAATTAATAGAGTCATCAGTATTTTTATATGTGTCAGAATAAAATCTTTCAACATAACAGAAATTTATGTTTCCATTTTCTAATAATCCAGCAATACCACCAACATTTAAAGCTCCTTGAATAAATGAATTTTGACCATTAATTTTTAATAATTGCACCCTGTTGTTTTCAAAGTTTTGAACTGATGAAATTTTTCCCGCAATTCCACCCACGCAACTGTTTGAACTGTTTAAAGAAGTTAATTGTGCGCCTAAAAGATATAGATTAAACGCTTCAGATTCTACTCCTTCGTTTACACCAATAAATCCGCCGACAAAGTCATACGAATTTACAGCGACATTTGCACAAATATTTGAGATTTTACCAGAGTTAATTCCGACAGCACCTGCTGTATAAAAATTAGCAAGGTCAACATTATTTCCGACATTTGAGATACTGCCAGAATAAGAATATACTTTAATGTTTGCTTGTAAATTAATTAAAGAATACACTGACCCTTTAATAGAAGAAGTATAATCATACGCTCCAAAAATACTGCCTGCATTAACTCCTGCCAAAGCGCCTGTTGAAATGTTGATTCCTCTTGTTTCAACTGCTTGATTATAGTAATTTACTACAAATTGATAATTATTAGAATCAATAATTTTTCCATAATCAGAAGAAATCAATCCATAATTTTCGCCCACCAATAAACTTATATTAGCATCACTTGTGTTAATATCTGCTTGTAAATCTATTAAAGCATCACAAAGGAGTTTTACAGAAACGTTTTCGATAATTCCATCTGCTTCATTTACACCGCAAATCAAGCCCAATGAAACCACTTCGGTAGGATTTTCAATATCAACATCGAATGATGAAATTTCAAATGTGATAGACGAAATTTTACCTAAGTTTCTGCCAAAAATCCCCATCGACAATCTGCTACCATTTGCAGTAGAAGTTGCACTTATAAAACTTTCGGATAATTTTAAGTTGTATATTTTATATTGAGTTATTGTGCTAGTTCCAACATCATTTACATAGCCTAACAACTCGCCAGAAAATTCTTCGCAAATTTGAGAGTCAAGTTCGCTTGCATCAATATCTTTAATTAAAGCGAATGTTTTATCAGAAGCTACTGAAATATTTTGCAAATCATCCAAACTATCCACAAAATATGGAAGATTTATTCCATCAGAAATATATATATAAATTTGTACATCGTTTTTATAAACACTTCCATCAAAGCTATCAAGACTTCCAATAGTAAGTACAAATATACCGCCACCTAAAACCTCTTTAGTTTCATTATCAACAGTATTTATTGTATAACTTGAACCATCAACAGTAATATATTTTTCAAGTTGTTCTGAAGTGTAACCAAACTGTATGTAATCCGCTCCCGCATATTCTTGAATAGTATAACCCAAAATTGGATAAGTTGCATTATCGATATTACTGATTAATGCTTCAAAAGATTTAGATTCGTTTAGATTAATGTATTCGCTATATCTAATTTTGTTCACACCATTTTCAGAAACAATTTTATAATTTACACCATTTAGTAAAATATTTTCAACTCTTACACCTTCTAAAACTTCAGTATCAACAAATCTCTCATCTAATTTTTTGCCAAATTCACTAGTTGTTAAGACGAATCTAATTCTAGATAAATTTTCATCTGGCTTTGTAATTACATTTAGACTTATATCTCTACTAGCGTAAGGATTAAGAACACCAAAAATCTCATTTGAATTATAAACATTTCCAAGATAATAAACTTTAAAATTGACATTAGATTTATCATTTGATTTATAATTTACTGCAAATGACATATTAAATACTTCAACTTGTCCGCCCGAAAAGTTTACAAATCTTGTAGCTGAAGAAATATTGTAATCTATTAAATAATCAACATTGCTTAAATTTTCTGTATAAGAACTTAAAGATTCTTGATAGTAAACAAATGAATTGTCTGAAGTTCTAATAATTGATATATTTGAAACTCTTTCATAAACGGCAATTTCAATATATTTATTAATTTCATCTAATTTTGCTATACCATCTTCTATTATGTAAAAAGATATATTAACTTCAATTTTAGCTGTAGCACCAGCTCTAACACCATATACTCTAAATTCATTTAAATTGCCACTCACCATTTCCAAACTAATCGCATCTGGTAAATAATTTTGTATTTGAGTATTAATATCCCCCGCACTTAAAATTTTAGTAGAAATAGTATTAATATTAATATCATCAGGCAGATTAAATGTGATAACTCCACCTTTTAATAAAGCAAGCCCTAACGCATTGTCAGCAAGTGTAATATTAGAAATTGTTTCATAACCTATATCTTGCTTTGTATAAATGAATTCTGCGTTTTCTACATCAACCCTAGATTCAGTCAAAACCGCATTACACATCACAGAAACAGATTTTCCACTAGGATAATTCACAATAATTTGTTCATCATTAAGTTCTGAATTTGCATATACATAGAACGAATATGAAGCACCAACTTCATAACTGTCAATAGTTAAATGGTCAGTGTAGTTATTTATGTTATTTGTAGTTCCAAATAACAAACTTCCATTTTTACTTGAAATACTTATTCCATTAAGTTCAAATTCTTGTCCACCTTCAAGCAATAATTTTAATCTTAAAGCATTGCCAATAGGTAAATCAACATTTGATAAACCTATTTCTTCACTAACTAAAGGATTTACAATTTTTAAACTAGTTGGAGTCTTGACTACTCGTAAACTAAAAGTCTCAGTGATTATATCGCTTTCAGTTATAGGCGTATTTTCGTTACAGAAATTTAAAGGATATTTTGAATATTTCATTATCAAATTAAATATTTCATCACTGCCTGTGTAGTTATCTTTTAATGTAAAACTAACAGTTTCCCCAAAATCCACATTAAAAGCATAATAACTTTCAACCCTGCCACCAATATTCAAATTAATTAAATAATGATTTTTCAGTCTTCCCAATTTATCTAAAACATTAATCGCATTAAAACTACTTTCAGTCAAAAGCAATTGAAAGTTAGATAATAAATTTCCATAAATATCATACAAATTCGCATCTGTAGGTGTCTTCTCGAATTTTATCTTTAGACTAGAATTGTTAGAATATTCATCGTACAACTTAAAACTTTCACTACTTTCAACAGAGGCATTACCCAATTCATCAACTTGATAAGCATTTATTGCAGAGTTTCCATCTAACAATTTATTTAATTTTACATTTATAGAAATATCTTTTACGATTTGTTCATTCGACACATTGTTGTCAAAGATTAAATTAGTATATTTAACTTTAAATGTGATTTGTTGCAATTCATCTGTAAAACCAGCATCTCCTAATGTAATTGTATAATCTTTAAAACTACCAGACGCTAAACCATTTTCTACTTTTATGTAATTTTCGGCATAAGAGTAACTAATATCAATGTAATTAAATATTTCCAACAATGATACAGAACCAGAACTAATATTACTTAATGGTTTAATAAAATTGTAATCATCATTAAAAGGAGTAACTCTTATTCCCGCTTTAGTGTAGTCAATAACTTTAGTTGAATCTGAAGTATTGATTGTTCTAAAAACATCTTCTTGTTTCCCTGTAAAAATATCTATAACACTATCATTTTCCAATATGTATTCATCAGCAATATTTCCATCAGTGGAAGACATAGCAACATTGCTATAAGATAAAACCGCACTATCAAGACTATCTACAATTAAAACATTAACATCACACGAAATTTCCCTTGAAGGTTCATATTCTTTTGTAATATCATTTAAAACCATCGGACGCACTGTAAAACAAATCCAGTAAACAATGTTGTCAGGGGTATTATTTGCAGTTTGTTGTTTGCTGTATTCAAAATATGCACTAGATACAGATAGTTCGCCATCATTAGTGAATGTAATGTAGTCAGCATTTACATCTCCAGGCAATAATAACCTGTTTCCATCAGAACTAACTGAAGTAAGGTAATTCTTGTTATAATTTTTTTCACGCATATTAGTTGAATTTAATTCAAAATACAAATCTGTGCTAAAAGCAGTTTGCCCATCTTTTCCTAAGAAATTGAACAAATTCATTTCACTAAGGTCAATTTTAGAGCCTATAAACATAGCAGGTGTACTATCCAAATTTTTTAAAGTCAAACTTTCAAGTTCATAAGCGACATTAAATGTTACATGTCTTTTACAACCATCATTTTCTTTTGCAGTAAAATCAACCACGCTTACACCTGCATTGTTAAATTTTACTATTATTATTGTCGCACCGTTTGAATAATTTGTTGATACAACTTCAAAATTAGTATTGCTTCTAGTCCAAAGTTCAACGCTGGAAGATTTTTTACTTCCCTTTGTTTCAACTTTAAATTCAACGCCAACATAATCTATTGTTTGTCCATCAACTTCTTCATACAATGAAAAATTAAAGACATCTTCATCTAAGTCTTCATACTCATTAAAGTCGTAATTCATTGTGTTATCTTGGTAATAAAATGTTTTATAAGAAATGTCTAAATACATTCCATCATAATCTGATTTACACGCTGAAAAAATAACACCAGAAATCATGGTGAAAAGCATCAAAAATGCAATCCCTAATTTTTTCATATTACCCCTCATCTTCCTTCGTATAAAATTACTTTATTTTACCCAATAAAATAATTTATATAATTAATTTATTATACAAAATATAATACTTAAAGTCAATTTAATGTAAACAAAAATTAAAAAGTGAATTTGTAAATTTTTACTGAAAACAAAAGAAAAAAACACAATAAATTAATTAAAAAATTATTAAAAATATTCAAAAAATCAAAAAAATTATTAAAATTTTATAATAATATTGATTTTTTTATAATTTTTTCGTATATTATTAAAAATTTAAAGGAAAATTATGCAAAAAATATTATCAAAATTAAGACGAGCCATTCAAACATATAATCTTATTCAAGAAGGCGACAAAATACTTGTCGGTTTATCAGGAGGAAAAGATAGTTTGATTCTTTTAAAAAGTCTTGTAAATTTCCAAAAATTCAACCTGGTAAATTTTGAAATTAAAGCCTGCATTATAGACATGTTTTCAGGGCAGGTTGACTATTCAAAATTAGAGAAATTTTGCAATGAATTAAATGTCGAATTAATAATTGAAAAAACCGATATTGCAAGCATAATTTTTGATGTGAGAAATGAAAAAAATCCTTGCTCACTGTGTGCAAAAATGAGACGAGGAGCATTAAATTCAGTTGCAAATAAAATAGGATATAATAAACTAGCATTAGGTCATCATCTAGATGATGTAGTAAACACCTTTATAATGTCTTTATTTTTTGAAGGAAGATTGAATTCAATGAGTCCTTCATCTTATATGTCAAAAACAAAGATAACATTAATTAGACCGTTATTTCTAGTAGAAGAAAAAGAAATTATACGAGTTAGTAAAGACTTACCAATATTAAAAAACAAATGTCCAAATGATAAACATTCAAAAAGGACTGAAATTGATGAATATTTAAAACACTTAGAAAAAACATATTCTGGTGTCAAAAAGCGAATTATTACCGCTATTTTAAATTCAAATCTTTTATAAATATTTAATCTAAAAATAAGAAAATTTTAAAAGTTAAACAATTTTAAAACTAACATAATCACAAAAGGAACCTGCAAAAAATAAGTTCCTTTTTGTGTTACTTTTAAACAACAGCCTAATTAGTGCTACTATATAGTTTCAAAAATTAAAATCTTAATTTTTTTACTATAATTACATACTATTATATTCATATTCCTCAACAGTACAACATAAATTTGGTTAAAGTCTAGTAGATTTGCATTTGAATATAGCAAAAAACAAAAGTTCAAATAATATTAATATTCAATAATTTTTTTAAATTCACCACATCTTTATTTTATAAGGATAATCAAATTTCTTATTAGGAAAATCATTTTATTTGAAACTTTTCTACATTTTCTCGACTTCGACAACCATCGAATTTGAAAATCCAGAAATAGTTGTATCAATATAATGATCAAGCACATTAAGGTGAGCAGATTTCATTTCATTCAAATATTCGTCCCATGTTACAATTCTGCAAGAAGTTGTCGCAACTTTAACTACCTTATTGGCAAATGACCTTTCCGACAATTCAAAAGCCTTACTAATATCCGATTTTCTAGTTTCTTTTCCATCACCCATAACGATTATAAAAGCCTTTCCTCCATCTGTAAGATGGTCATGAATAAATATAAAAAAATTGTGTCTATCTTTATCGTCAACGAGCATATGCAAAACGGCAACTGGATAAATAAAATCATTTTTTATTTTAAGGTTGTTTTTTAATATATCCATTACTAAAAATGATTTTCACCAATTCCCTTTTCTTTTGCTTTTTGTTTACACCTCTTTATTGCTTCTTTAGAAATGTCACTCGCTTCTATGTTATAACCTAAAGAAATAAGATTTATAGCATTTTGACCTTCACCGCAACCAATTTCCAAAATTTTACACTTTTTAGTTACCCCATATTTATTTAATAATTTTTTGATAGAAGGAGTTGGCCTATCACCAGCCCATACTAACGAAGTTTCAGTATGAATTTTTTATATCTATCATCATCCGCTTCATAATATTTTTTCCCATACTATATATGTATATATAAATACATAAACAATGTCAAATAAACATAATTAAATTATAAAAATTTAAAATGAATTAAATATTTTTGATATTTTTTAAAAAATAATGAAAAATTTTTATATTTTTGAATTTTTTATACATTTTTTATTGTTTTTTTTATAATTATTTTGTTTTTTATATAATTTTATTGCATTTATTTTTTATTGATTAAAAACAAATAACGATTATACGATATATCATAAATTAATATATAAAATCTCTTTGCAAAATAATCAAAAATTTAGTATAATATGTTGCCATGTCAAGGAGAAAATATGGATAAGATATCAATAATCGTGCCAATTTACAATGGTGCGTTAACCATAGAAAAATGTATTAACAGCATTTTAAATCAAACATATAAAAATTTCGAAATACTAGCAATTAATGATGGGTCAACAGATGGTACTCTTCAATTACTTTATAAATTGCAAAAACTTGACAACAGAATAAAAATATATACGAAACAAAATGGTGGTGTTAGCAGTGCCAGAAATTTAGGACTTGAAAAAGCAACGGGTGATTATATTGAATTTATGGATTGCGATGATGAGTTAAAACCTGAAATGTTTGAAAAACTTCTAAATGCAATAAAAACTTCAAATGCCGACCTTGCAATATGTAATTTTGAAAATAATCCTATGTTTAAATCATACCTTACTAACAAAGTTTATGATTTAAAAAATCAATACGACGTGATAGAATTTAGCCAAGAAACATTTGGAATAACTACTCCGTGGAATAAATTATTTAAAAAAGACGCAATTAAAAACTTAAGATTTAATGAATCAATAAGTTTTACTGAAGATGAAATATTTAACTTGGCAAGTTTTAAATATGTCAAAAAAATAGTTACTATTTCTGATAGTTTATATATATACAATTTTGGAAATCAATTTGACAACAACAGTAGTTCTTGTATAGAGAAAATTGTCGGAGCAAATAGTTTTTGGAAAGACAAAAAAACAATATGGCATTTAACTGAAATATATACTGATACTCGTAAAAAAGTAATTTTGGACGCATTAAAAGAAGGATATTTATGTGTTGAATCTCCAGATGAACTTGCATATTATAGAATGTTCGACTTTTTATTATGGGGATTAGTTTCTTACACATATTTAAAAACTTCCAAAGAAGGTTTAATCGAAGTCGTAAAATCAATATTATTTGAGCCACCTTTTATAAAAAGCGTAGAAGTGCAAAACAAGTTTGGTGTATCATTAAACCCTTTTGACAATCACACTAACGATAAAATAGAAAACTTAATAGATTTATTAATTAAAACTAATGATGACAATATTTCTGATAAAGAATTTAAAATGATATATGCATTTTATATGATTTTTACAAAACTATTTTTAAATATTAATGAATCACTTGACACTCATAATGTTAATTTGGTTGTAAAAATTTATAAAGAATTAGAGAAAAACACATCAAAAGAAGCAAAATATGTCAATAAAATTTTAAAATAATATAATTTACATTTATATAATTTTAATAGGAGTAAACATGACAAACAAAGAGCACATAGAAAAATATGAAATTATGGAAAAAGAAGGAAGATTTAACGAACATGTAAATCCTATTGATTGGGACAATGCGTTGGAAGTAAAAAAAGATTTTCCATATTACAAAAAAAGTATTAAACTAACTATAAAAGACTTCTTTTTAAACAATTTTAAAGTAAAACCATTTACCAGAATTATCAATAAATTAGAGTATAAAACAATAGTTTTAGGTAGAGAAAATTTAAAGGGTATCAAAAGAGCAATCATAACATCTAACCACGTTTTTATATACGATTGTTTAGTAAACAAGTACGCTTTGAAAGGTCACAAAGTAATGGTTGTTGGTGCTGAATTTAACAATCAAAAAGGAAAATTTGGCGATTTAATGCGAGCGGGCGGACTTTTGCCTTTATCATCAAAATATAGTGTTATGAAAGAGTTTAATAAAGGAATAAAATACCATTTAAAGAAAAATCATTATGTTCTTATCTATCCTGAACAATCTATGTGGTACAATTATGAAAAACTACGTCCATTCAAAGATGGTGCTTTCCATTACGCTGTTATGAATAATGTTCCTGTTATACCAATATACATCACATTTAGACCAACCGGCAAATATGATGACAGTGGTGCAGAAAAAAAATATGTAACAGTAAACATATTAAAACCTATATATAAAAATGATGCTTTATCTGACAAAGAAAATATTAAAATGATGAAAGATAAAGACTTTAATGCTTGTAAAGCAGTATATGAAAAGACTTATAATAAACCTTTAAAATATACAAATGACAACAACAATTAAACATTTTCATTATAAAAAATCAAATTTTATATAGTTTGAAAAATATTAAATGAATACTATTAAACTATTATTATCTTATGAATTAATTTCAAGGTAGTAAAATAAGGTATTGTAATGATGAGATGAATAAAATTATAAAAACAGAAAATAAATTTTATTTGATAAAATATTAGGGTAATTAATATAAATATTTACATTGAAATGTTTTATAATATAAACAGTTATATTATTATATTATACTGTTAAAAAGATAATTGTTTATAGATTAATAAAGATTATTATTTATAGATTAATAAAGATTATTATTTATAGATTAATTATGATATATTAAGCTTGTCGGATTCTAACGACGAGTTTTTTTTAACAATTTTCTAAAGATAAAAAAAAGATAGGTAAAACCTATCTGGCGCCCCGAGTAGGGCTCGAACCTACAACCTATCGGTTAACAGCCGAGTGCTCCACCATTGAGCTATCGAGGCATATATGTTACACATTCGTAACATACTTATATTATCATATAATATATCTATTGTCAACAAATTATTCTAACTTTTTTTAAGTTTTAAGAATAAATTGTCTGAATATAGTAACTGGTTAGCAGTTAAAAGTTTAGTAAACTCCAAACAAGAGATTTCAAAAATTTGCTTGTAATCATCAATGTTTTCTAATTCATAATTAAATATTTCCAAATCGGTAGTATATCCATATTTACCAAACATTCCACCCGTATGAGAATAATATACTGGAACAAAACTATTATTAAAATCGTTAAATAGAGAATTGCCAAGATATACAGATGTTAAATACTTAATTCCCAACAAGTCTAAGACACTTGGTAAAATATCATAAACTGAACAAAATCTATCAAAATATTTATAACTACTAGATAAATCTTCTTGATTATTATAATCGTTTACAGTTATTCCCAAACTTGCAAGCCCACTGCTTTTAATTATTAATGGAACTGTGTTTAATTCAATGTTTGCAAAGTCGCTATTTTCAACACCTTTTATATCATTCGACAACTCATGATAATATGCATTATGGTCAGAGAATAATACAATAGTCGTTTCATCATATATACCTTTTTCGAGTAGGTTTTTTATTATCACACCTATTGCTCTATCAAGCCCTACAACACTCGCCTCATAATTAACCAATCTATTTAAGAAAGTATTTCCAAGTTGAAAATAATCTTTTACAACATTTTGATACCAATTAGAATTTTTAACAAGATTTGCATAGTTTAGCCTATCATCATTTCCTTTAAGATCATCATAATTTCCGTGAGTAGAAACGTTTAAATAGAAACTAAAAAATCTTTCATTATTGTTATAATCTACATCTGGAATAAAATCATCGATGAATGACAGCATAAATTCTTCTTCACTCATCCAATTTCCCCATCCCATATCTTCTGATGATAATTCCGGTATTGTGTCTTTAAAATATAAATTGTCAAAACCTATAACTTTATGCGAATCATCTCTCGAATAGAAAGAAGCGACATTACTATGAGCATAACTAGAGACATAATCATAGTTACTAGTGTCCAACATATTCATAAGAGAAAAGCCATACTGACCTACATTGTTAGTTTTTTCATTTGCATAGTCAAACAAATTAGCGCCAACCGGATAACTTCCCAAAACAGCACCACCTTCAGATATGTTAGTTTTGCTTTTCGAAAAATAACTTGTAGAAGCATATCCTTTTAACGAATAATCATAATCATTTAGTTGTTGAACACCATAGAAATTCTTTGCTGTATCTTCACTAAATCCATAAATTAAATTATATATATTAGGAGTCAATTCATTAGAGATTATTTTTGAGTTAAAACTTCCGTCAGAAAAAGCGAACCACTCTAAACTTTCCATCATAATAAAGATAACATTATTTCCTGTATCAACGCCGTAAACTTCACTTTCATCATAAATATCTGTTGAATTTAAAAAATCTATGGCATCTTGAATTTCATCATCTGAAGAATCTCTCAAATCTGTATAAAATCCATTCAAATAAAATCCGTATGTGCCAAACTTTTTGAATGCTTTTAATTTAAATATACTTTTTTCAATCAAAAACTTATCTGTTAAAACATATTCATCTGTCATAGAATCTTTAACTATATTGCTATAGGTAGTTGAAATTAATCCATAACCAGAAATAATACACAACACAACGACCAAAGAAATAGTCAAATTAGAATGAAATGTCACTTTGTGTCCATCTTTTTTCAATTTTCTAAATAGCCAAATAGCTCCAGCAATAATTGCCAAATCTATAATAACTAAAAAAATAATCATTCTAACAAAAGTAAAATCATTGCCCATCGCTTGAAAAGCGGCAGTGAATAATTTAATCATATCAAAAGTAAATACATCACCATATAAAGTGGTTAACGAATAATTAACATAAATAAGTAAAGTTTGTCCTATTAAAATTGCCAATGAAATAATCATTTGAGCAATTTTACTTGGCACTAAAAAAATTAGACCAGCGATAATCAGCATCAATCCAAAATCATATAAATAATATGTAGGAATGACTCCTATACCTAACAAAATAAATGTTGAAATTTCTAACAAAACAGCCATAATTAAAAAATATATAGCAAATGCAGATTTGTACTTTATTATATTAAACATTTTTCCTCACAATAGTAAATACAACAAATAGAACAATTAAAAGTATGTAATTTTATATTGTGTAGTTTATCAAATATTATAAAATGTGTCAATCTTCACAAATAAATTGTTGCAAGTATATAAAATTTTTGATATATTAAAGTATGTTTTTTTTCAAAAATCACAAATTAAGATTGCCTAATTATGAAGGTGGACTAATAAGTTCAATTTTTTATTCCAATGTAAAAATAGGTAGCATAATAGAAATTGAAGAAGGTTACGAAGCCCTAATTTTTTATAAAGAAAAGTTATATTTAACATTACCTTCTGGTAAAAATACAATTTCTAATGATAATTTATCAAAATTAATATCTAAACAAAGCAAACATAAAAAAGTGAAAAAAAGAATAGACTTTGATTTATATATAGTTAAATTATCAGACAATCATTATTATTTTGATAAAAATATTAAATACACATTTTTAGATGGACTAAAGAAAAATATTCAGTTTAAATATGAACTAACTTTTAATGTATCATCAGATTTAAAATTTTTAAGCTTTATGTTACAAGATAGAACTAGCATAACTAAGTTGAAATCTTTGAAACTATTAAAATCAACTTTTGATGATATATTTTATACATATATAAACAAATATCCACTTGAATCAATTAATGCAAGTGAAACATACATTCACAATTTAAAAGAATATTTTAAAAGCCAACTATTGAAATTAGGAATAAGTACAAAACAAATAGAATTTTATATTCAAGGATTAAAACAGGGTACAAACATTGATATATCATTTGACAATAACAAAATTTTAGACAATAATAAATACACATATTGTCCACAATGTGAAAGGCGAATAAACAAAGATATGAATAATTGTCCATATTGTGGAAAAAGTTTAAAAAGGAGTAGTTATGAAATTCAAAAAAGATGATTTAATTATAGACATTGTAGAAAAAAAAGAGGACGCAGAGGCAATTTTATTAGGATTTGGAATGCATTGTTTACATTGTATGATGGCTCATCAAGAAACATTAGAACAAGCTTGTCTTGTACACGGAATAGATGTAAATGAAGTTTTAAAAAAGTTGAACAATAAATAAAAAAACCCAAACGGGTTTTTTTATTCTGCTATTTTAGTTATTTTTTCTGAAATTCCTTTTAAAGTTTTATTTATCTCATCTAAATCAACTTCACCATCAGACAACAACAATTTATCAAGAGCAGTTAATTGATTTTTAGCAAATCTTAATTTTCTTGTTTTCTTTGCAATTTCATCTTTAGACAAACTAGAACTTTCTAATTCATCTTTCTTTTCATCTACTCTTTTCATTTCAGATGTTATTATATCAGAAAGTTCTTGCAAACTTCCTGAGAATTTTTCAACAGGCTCATTCTGCATTTCTTGTATGGTTTCATTTACTTGATTTTCAGGTTTGAGTTGTTGATTAATTTCAACTAGTTTTTTAGGTCTTCCTCTTTTATTTTTTTGTTCTGGAGCTTCACTTAAAGTGTTTTCTACATTTTCTGCCTTTCTAGGACGCCCTCTACTACGCTTTGGTGCGTTTAATTTATCAGTTGTTTGTTTCCTAGGTCTGCCACGTCCTTTCTTTACAGTATTTACTGTTTGACTATCTTGGGCAGATTTTCTAGGTCTGCCTCTTTTCTTTGTTAAAGCTGAACCACTTTGTTTTTCTGCAATTTTCTTTTTTGGACGACCTCTACCTTTTTTAATTGTTCCTTTAGTAGTAGTTTTATTCTCAATATTATTTTCTTGAATATTAAACATTTCTTGACTTGGAATAGTTATATCCGCATTCTCTTTGTATTCATCATTTTGATTAGTCGAAATATTGTCAACGATTTCATTTGATTGTTCATTAGAACTTTCATTATTATTTAAATCAGTTGTAACTGAATTATATGTATTATCTGAAGGTATTGATGAATCTATGTTTTGCGCAACATTGTTTAGAGCTTCAGCTTGGTCAGATTGTTCAGGCTTATTTTTCTTTTTATCTTTTTTAGATTCTATGGCAGTTACTATTTCACCCGCTTTTTGTCTAATGATAGCATCGCCGTCTATGATAGATTGTAGTTCTTCAATTTTTGCTTGATATTTGCTGTACATATTTTCTAGTTCAGCAGATTTTTGTGCAAGTTTTTCTTCTAATTGTTTTATTTTACTAGAAGTGGATTTATATTTTTCCTTTTCTTTCTCATTTACCTTTACTTCTATTTTATCATAAACTTTTTTAGCATAACTATCGAACTCGCTATCCATAGCAGTTTCTAAATATTTTTTGCTAGCATCAATTTCTTCATAATATTTATCAATTTGTTTTTGAATATTTTGAACATCATTTTTCATTTTTGCGGTAGCAATGTCAAATTCTTTTTCAAGGTTTTGTTGACGCAATATTTCATCACTTTGCTGTTTTTTGATATAGTTTGCTTCAATATTAGAAGATGCTTGTTCCATTTGTTGATTCAAATTCTCTAAATTTTCTTTACTAGATTGCATTTTTCTTTGATAATCTTTAGAACTTTGCTTGTAGTTATATTCAATATTGGCTTGTTCAGTAGTCAACTGGTCAATCAACTGCATATATTTTTGTCTTTGTGCGATAAAAGACTCTGTTTCATTAACTGCACGCTCTAATACTAAAGAACCTTCAATGTCTTCTTTGTCAAAGTTATATTTATCGTGTTCAATTTCTTTACTTCTTGCTCTTTCTAATTCTTTTTGTTCTTGTTCTGCACGCTTTTGTAGATATTCGTACAAAATTGGAATACCTTGTTTAATTTCTTTTTTAGTAAACAAAACTTCATAGTCAACAAATTCAGGCATAGTTGATGTTGCTTTGTCTAAATTGATTTCAAAATATTGATAATTCTGTAACAAATCGGAAGTAACAGCATTTAACCTTGCTTCAAAAATAATTTCAACAATATATTTGATCAATATCACAACAAAAGGCGACAAAATAAAGGTTAAAGCATCTCCCCAAGAGATTGCACGAGCACCTTCGCCGACTAGCGAAAAATAGCAAAATCCTAATAATAGTACCACTATTAATAGAATGTTAAATGTTTTGTTTGCTAAAGCAACATTATATTTATATGTACTTGCTCTAATAGGGTTTTCTACACATTGCTTAAATGACATATAATAACTAGCCTTGTGCTCTCTATACAGCATATATTGTTGCCACTGTTTTCTTAAAATTTTAGGAATACGCCTTTCTTTCATTTTCTCATTAAAAGCAATTAAGTTATCTTCATCTATTTGTGGATTAGCAACAAAGAATTCATTTAAATAATCAATTGCTTTGATTAGTTTCACTTCATAAGATTTAGAAGTAGTTATAGAAATACTTATGATAATAAGCAAAGAAACAGCTAGTGCTATATATAAAATAGTACTTGGCTGTAAATTGTTACCTATAGTAGCAAGTAATTTCCCCAAACCATTATAAATCCCACTTGCTAAAAAAATTTCCATTATTACACCCCTATAATATATGTTTGTCCTTATTATACCACAAAAATTCTTTAAATACTAACAAATAAATATAAATATTTAATTTTTTTTATTATTTTTTTATTATTAAAATCAAATAAAAATTATTAATTTTTTCTTTAAAATACAGAAAGTAATAATTAATTAGACATAAAAAATAAAAAATTATATAATATATATAGAAATAAATAAAAATAAATTTCTTGACATTAAAAAAAAACAATGATAGCATATAAAAAAGGAAATATTATGACTGCATACTTTATATATTATATATTAGGCATTATTTTAATACCGGCAATTATTCTTAGCATATATGCTGAAATAAAAGTTAAATCAACATTTTCTGAATATCAAAAAACTTTATCAAAATCGGGTTCAACTGCCTATCAAGTTGCAAGGCGACTATTAGATTATAAAGGCTTACAAGATGTTAATGTTGTTGAAATCTCTGGAAATTTGACAGACAATTTCAATCCGAAGAATAAAACTATCAGTTTATCTAGTGATGTTTACAATTCAACATCAATATCTGCAATTGCTGTCGCTTGTCACGAAGTTGGACACGCGTATCAGTACAAAGATAACTATTTTCCAATTAAAATAAGAAATACAATAATTCCTATTTGTAATATTTCATCAAAACTTTTATTACCTTTAGTTATTATTGGACTAATATTTGACTTTTTATTATTTATGCCAATTTTTGGAAATATAATCTTAATTTCAGGTGTTACTATATTTGGTTTAAGTACTCTTTTTAATTTTATAACTTTACCTATTGAGTATAACGCTTCTAATAGGGCGTACGATATGATAATAAAATCAGGCGAGTTAGACCAAGAAGAATTGAATGGTGCAAAAAAAGTACTTTCTTCTGCTGCTTTAACATATCTTGCGGCATTTGTATATTCATTACTAAATTTACTAAGATTTGTATTGACAATATTAGCAATAACTGGTTCAAAAGATTAGGAGGGGTTATGCAAGAATTTGACCTTATAAGAAACAAAAGGCGTTATATTATGTTTGACAAAAATACTATAAACTCTGTATTAAAAATACAAGATTTTTTTCAAAGATATAAATTAGTATATGATGAGAGTTTAAGAAAAGAATTTGTGTATTATGACACAGACACAAAAGATTTATACAAATCTAATGTTGCCTTGTATAAATCATTTATACAGGGGACTTGCAGGCTTTCTATGGTAAAAGAAAGAAGTTTAAATAAAGACAAAAAGCCTATTCAAACAATAGTATTAGTAAGCAAAAAAAATTGTCAGATAACTATAGACCCTGCAGATAAAGTTCTTGACCATACTGAATTTTTAAGAAACAGTTTTAAAGATATGTTTTTAACAGGATTAATGTTCGACCCTGATTATTTGATGAGAAGAATTCAACCAGAATATGTAATAATCACAAATTCAAAAGAATATAAAGCATTAAGTGGAAGCGGATTAAAAGCAACTTACGCTTTTGATAATGATTCATACTTAAATTTGAATAATAACAGAAAAGTAGAAGCAAACATTTTAACAATTTATCAACATTCAAACAAAGAAACAGATGAAGAATTTGAAGATATGTGCTCAAAATTAGAAAGATATTGTAAAGAATTGCAACCTACTTTTGAAAGTAGAATTCAAATAGCACGTCGACTCACAAAAGATATTGACTATGAAAAGATAAAAGAATTAAAAGCAAAACAACTACAAACTGAAGAAGAACAAAACGAAGAAGAATTATCTTAAGTTTAAAATAATATGTTAAATTCTTGCGACAAAAAAACGGACTTATTATAGTCCATTTTTTATTAATTTACTGATTAGTACTAGTTTCTTCCTCTTCATCTTGTGGTATATCTTGTTGTTCCAAAACTCCAAACAAACTAGCATTTGACTCTTCTTGCAAAATATTTGACCTGTATAAATAATAATTTGCGCTTTCATCACTAGATATCTTTACATAATAATAAATGTAACTATTATCTATATCAAAGAATTTTGAATCGTCTGTTTTAATTGTTTTTCCATCTTCATCTTCAGAAAAATCTGCAACTTCATTTACTGTAGCATCTTTATAATTAATCTTAACAATAACATTGTTGTCAGAATTTGTACAATATACATATTCATCTTGAATCTTAACTACATTAGTGTATTCAGTTGAAATTTCTACTCTGTAATTTGTATCTCCCCAATATTCTGGATTGATTTTGTAAAGTCCTGCTCTATCAGCATCATACATTATAATGCCATCGCTTTTCCCACCTAAAACATAAACTTTATTTGAACTGTTGTAACTATAAGTTATCTGAAAATATTCATCTACATTTTTTCTTATGCTATCATATTCTGCCTTTACAGCATAAAGATATTGATTTTCATCACTACTGCTTTTTGCATAAAGGTATAAATATCCACCTTTTACATCAACGAGTGTAAATGTATTTTTGTTGTCCATTTTTACATCGCTTACACTATTTTTTACTATTTCATAAGAAGAAATTTTGTTACCTGTTGAATATCCTGCATTGTTATCACTTTCACTTAAACCTATTGTGAAATAAATAACACCTGTAAAATTATCTTCATCTGGTAATAATACCTCTGTTACACCGCTTGCAACTAATATTTTATTTCCGATATTTTTACCGGTACAAATTGTTCTATATAAATTTGAATTTTCAACTGTTAATAAATATACAGAACTTCCATCACAATAATATCCGAATTGAATATTATCAACAGTATCCTGTGACCTTATAATTCTTTCTGCCTTACCACTGCCATCTATTCTAATGCGATAAAAATCAGTCAAATCATTCGCGATACCTGAACCAGACTCGTATTTATCTAATACAGGTGTTGTAAAGAACAAATAATCACCAAAGACATGTAAATCAGTTATCTCGTAACCTGAAATTTTATTATATAATTTGTTATAATTTAGCATGCTGCCATTGTCATCTACTGTAACATTATATCCATCTCGTTCTACAGATAAAATTGCACTGTTTAAATAGTCGTTATTTTTGTTGTTCTCGTTTATAGTTTCATACGACTTAAAACCATTTACAAAAATAGAATAATCACCAACATTTACTACCATTCCGCCATTATATAAGCCTAAGGTTGAAACATTTTCATTAGTCTTTTTTTTGCAAGCAGTCAAACCCAATAAGGAAACTCCTACAAGAACTGCCACCATTAATTTTTTAAATAATTTCATATAGCCCTCTACATCGTGTAATCAATAATAATCTATCACAAGCCCCATTTTTTGTCAATTAATTAAATCAATACAAACATAGTTTTATTATTGACAAATTGCAAATTTTTATATTTTTTAACAAATTCGACTAATTTCTCATAAATAAAACAATAATCACTATAAACATAATGCTAAGATTAATTATATAAATTATTTAAGTCAAGGGGACACTATGTACAAAAAAACTATTATTTTATCAAATGATAATGACAATTCAAGAGGAATACTAACCTTAACTTATGATAATAATGTTTGTGGAAAACTAAGATTGTACAATTTAAAAACACTACCAGCAAAATGTAAATTAGGAATTTATATAGATGGGTCTGTAAATTTTACAACACTAAAAAAAGATTACGATTGCTACACATTTAGTTTTGATTCAAATATTGACATAAAAAAAGATTTGTATGTGGCAATAATAGAAATGATAGATAAAGAAAAACTTGTAATATTAAAAGGTGGCTCTTATGATTGCTA
>CASFFI010000077.1 GCA_949293925.1 uncultured Christensenella sp.
ATTTTAGTGATTATTTTGAAAGTTTTGTTATATTTTTTATTGTTATTCTTAATGCTTTAATAGGCGTGTTTCAAGAGTATAAATCCGAAGAATGTTTAAAGTCTTTAAAAAATAGTTCAAAATGGGTTTGTAAGGTTTTAAGAAATAATAATTATTATGAAATAAATATTGAAGAATTAGTTGTAGGAGATATTGTTTTATTAGAAGCAGGAGATGTTGTTCCTGCTGATATCAGATTAATTGAAAGTAGTAACTTAAAATGTGATGAAAGTAGTTTAAGTGGTGAATCAATACCTGTAGATAAAGACGCAAAAAAAAATTTAAAAGAAAATACTGCACTATCTGAAAGAGAAAATATGATTTTTAAAGGCACCAGTATTACTATGGGAAGTTGTACAGGAGTAGTTATATCTGTTGGTGAAAATACAGAATTAGGTAAAATTGCAAACTTAATTAATGATACCAAAAAAGATATGACTCCGCTTCAAAAAAGTATTAATAAAATTGGAAAAGTTTTAACTTATGGTATATTAGCGATATGTGCGATAATTTTTATCATCGAAATATTCGTGGCTAAAAATGGTTTTATAAATTCTTTGATGACAGCAGTTGCTTTAGCAGTCGCTGCAATTCCTGAAAGTTTGCCTGCGGTTATTACAATAATACTTGCAATGGGTGTTCAACGACTAGCAAAAAGAAAAGTTATAATAAAACAATTGCACGCTGTTGAAACATTAGGTAGTTGCGAAATAATATGTTCAGATAAAACAGGAACAATTACAGAAAATAAAATGCGTGTTCGTGAGATTTTTTATGATAATACAAATGCTTTAAATAAGGATAATAAAGTATTTAAAATTCTTATTCAGTGTATGTTAAATTGTAATAATTGTAAGAATAATTCCGGAAAATTAATAGGAGAACCAACTGAAAAAGCTTTAATGGAATACGCGCTAAATTTTAATAATAATGTACAAAATAGAATAAAAGAAATTCCTTTTGATAGTACCAGAAAATGTATGACTACTATAAATCAAAGTGATGGTAAAATACTAAGTTTTACGAAAGGTGCTTTTGATATACTTATAAAAAAATGTAATAAAATAGCAACTAATAATGGAGTTTTTGAACTAACTGACGATTTACGAAAAAAATTAAATGATGTAAATATATCTATGGCGAAAAAAGCGTTGCGTGTAATGGCTTTTGCATATAATAATGACACTGTTAATAGTGAAAATAATATGACTTTTATAGGATTGGTAGGCTTAATTGACCGTCCTAAAAAAGAAGTATATTCAGCAATCAAAAAGTGTAAAAAAGCAAAAATGAAGCCTGTAATGATTACAGGTGACCATAAAATAACGGCGTTCGCTATAGCAAAAGAGGTGGGAATTGCTACTAATGAAAGTGAAGTTATAACAGGTGAAGAAATTGATAATATGTCAGAAGAAGAATTTAATAAAAAAGTCAACAATTTCACAGTATTTGCAAGAGTAACTCCTGAACATAAAGTTAAAATTGTAAAAGCACTAAAAGGCTTAAAAAAGATAGTTGCAATGACTGGTGATGGAGTTAACGATGCACCTAGTTTAAAAATGGCAAGCATTGGTGTGGGAATGGGGAAAAGTGGCACTGATATTGTAAAAAATATCGCAGATTTACTTGTTATGGACGACAACTTTTCAAGCATAATAGTAGCAGTCGAAGAAGGTAGAATTGTTTATAACAATATTCAAAAAACTCTACAATATTTAATCAGTACTAATACAGTTGAAGTTTTTGGAGTATTATTAGCATTAATATTTTTTCCAGGGGCTGTATTTTTGTCTGCATCTCAAATGTTATATATCAATTTAATTACAGATAGTTTGCCAGCATTTGCTCTTGGTATGGAAAAAGCAGAGCCTGATATTATGGAAAGACCTCCTAGAAAATCATCATCAAATATAATGGGCGGAATAACAGGATTTGCAACTATTTATCAATCTATTTTGCAGTGTTCTATTGTATTAATTGTATTTGTTTGTGCTATTAAATTTTACAATCCATCAGTTGCTTCTACAATGGTTTTCTTCACAATAATTTTTATGCAACTTTTACATAGTGTTAATGCAAAATCTAATAAAAGCATTTTTGATAGAAAATTATTAGATAATAAAACATTTAATTTATGCTTTTTAATAATCCTTTTATTAAATTTTATTGTCTGTGTTTTACCTTTTTCATACACATTATTTTCTATGTCAAAATTGAATTTACAACAATGGATTTTTGTAATTATTGCATCGATTAGTATTATTCCTTTATGTGAGATAGTAAAGTTATTTAAAAAAGAAAAATAATATTAAACAAAATTATTAATATTTCATATATAAAATTATGAACTATAAAGTATGTGTTTATGCGATTTGTAAAAATGAAAGTAAATTTATATTAGATTGGTACGAAAGTGTTAAAGATGCCGACTATATATGTGTTTTAGATACTGGTAGTGATGATAATTCTTTTGAATTATTAAAAAGTTTAAATATTATAACGAAACAAGTCAAATTTTCTCCTTGGAGATTTGATACTGCAAGAAATGAAAGTTTAAAATTAGTCCCGACTGATGCTGATATACTAGTTTGCACAGATTTAGATGAATTTTGGCAAAAAGGTTGGGTTGAAAAATTGAAAAATGCATGGCATAACGGTGTTGGCAGAATAAGATACGAATATATTTGGAATTTTGATGAATTTGGACGCCCAGCAACTATATTTTATACAGATAAAATTCACGCAAATCATAAATATAAATGGATTTATCCGGTTCACGAAATATTGATACCTATAACAGATGAAAATTTACAGACAATAACTGTTGAAGGATTGAGTTTACATCATCATGCAGACAATAAAAAATCAAGAAGTTCATATCTTCCGCTTTTAGAATTAAGTGTAAAAGAATTTCCTAAAAGTGATAGAAATATGCATTATTTAGGTCGAGAATATATGTTTCACGGTCAGTATGAAAATGCTATAAAAACATTAAAGAAACATCTTAAAATGCCAAATTCTACTTGGTCAGATGAAAGAAGTGCAAGCCTTAGATTTATATCTAGATGTTATGAAAAATTGGCTAATTTTAGACTTGCAAAAAAATATTTATTAAAAGCAATAATTGAAACGCCTAAACTAAGAGAACCTTTTTACGAACTCGCTTTATTGTACTATAATAAAAAAGATTATTTAAGTAGTTTAGCAACTTTTGAATCTATGCTTAACATAAAAGACAGAGAACTAAATTATATTTCTGAACCGAATTGTTGGAATGAAACATGCTATGACTATATGTCGATTTGCGCTTATTATTTAGGTTTAAAAAACAAAGCAATTTATTATTGTAATCAAGCATTGCAAATAAAATATGATGAAAGAATTGCGAATAATTTATCAATAATTCAAAATAGTAATATGAAAACTAGGTAAACTAGTTTTTTTATTGACACTAGTTTTTAAAATGTTTATAATATTTTAATATAATTATAAATTTATCCATTGGAGGGGAGATGGAAAAAATACGAAGGAAGAGATTTTCTTTACAAACTATAATAATAATTATTATTTGTATTTTGCTTGCTTTAACAACTGCTGGAGTGGTAGTTTTCGTGTATTTTAATAGTATCAATTCAATCAATCCAACAGGTGAACTCAGTTACTCTAATATTATGCTAGGTGTGAATCTTGAAACTCAAACAGTATCTGTAGATTCACCCAAAACGCCAGGCGATACATGTGCGACCATTTCTGTTGATGTTAGTAAAGGATTTGTTCAAGTGGTTGTAGGGTATCAATATGAAAAAGGCACACAATATTTCTTGTTAGAAAATGGCGTGTATGTTTACAAGGGAACAACAACAACTGATGATGTGATGCTAGGAAATGAAAATCCTAATTATTATGTTTTGAAAAGAAATGATAATATAACTGGTATTTATTTTGAAATTGAAATTTCTTGTCTAGATGAATCAAAATATGTTCCATTGCGTTATTTAACAATCGACAATAATACTGAGACTTGTGACAAAAATTATGAATTGTATGAAAGTTCAGAAAATAAAATTATTTTTACATATACAGAATCAACCAATTCAATGCAAGGAAAAGAAATTTACGAATTAGGTGATTTAATATTTAACGATGATACTGGCAACTCACAACAAAACAAACAAATAAATTTGTTGTATAAAGTAAAGGCTATACAATCATCTTCAGTTAACTATGTGTATTACAGAGAACCAGACCAAAATGCTGGTGAAATTGGCAAACAATTAGTTATTTCAGAAATGCAATTAGATGAATATTTACAAGATGACGAATTGACTAAAAGTGAACGAGCAGAAGCCATTCATAATGCTATTGATTATTATACAAATTTATCAAATTAATAAAAATGTATTATCATAAATCATTAATTGTTTAATAATGTCTATAATAGTATTAATTTTATTTTTCTGAATATATATTAATTATGGTAAAAATAATTAACAAAATTATTTTATTAACATTTGTAATGCTTTGTGGCGTTACTTTTTTTGCTTGCAAAGAAACACCTACATATATTTTAAATAAATTAGATGAAATAAGAATTGATTTAACAATTAATAATGCTAGTCAAATATTGTATAATGATGTAATAGAAAGTGAAACAAAATTAAAGGAAAATTACATTAGTAAACTGTTGTTGCTAACTCCTGAAACGCAAAAAGCAATATTGAATTCAATCACTATAGAAGTGTCAAAATTAGATAATGGCAGATTTACTATAAAAAAACAATTTGATAATTATAATTACTTTTGTTTTTATTATGGATTAGATTATGTTGAAAATTGCATAAATGTTAAAACTTTGGAAAACTCTTTTTTGACAAGTAGATATTATTCAAATTTTGATTTTTTTAATACATTCTATGAGTATGACAACACTGCAAATATCTTAAAGCTAAATTCTCAAAACTTAAATTCAAATTGTGTATTACTAATTAAAACAATATATTCAAGATTTAATAGTAGTGCTGATGTAAAATATCTAGATGAATCAGGCAAATTTAACCACATATTCATATCGGATAATTTTGAAAATAAATCAAACGATATATATGTAAATGTTGCGAATCGTTTTAAGTGGTTTATGCTTATTTTAATATCTATGTTGATAGTTTCTATAATCCTTCTTTTAGTAATTTTTATTTTAAAGTGTATTAAATACCATAATTACCGAAAGTCAAAACAATCCCAGCATAAATTGAATTGATGATTTTGTTTCTGTATTCATCTGTATTTAACATTATTTCTTCTTCTTTATTTGATAAAAATCCAAATTCAACTAAAATTGCAGGAGTTGATGAACAGTTTAATATATAGAAATCACCTGCCTTTATATTTCGCCCTTCCTTTATTTCTTTCAATTCCATATATTTATTTATATTATGTGCCACCTCTTTACTTGATTCATCATCAATTTTGTAATATATACTTGCTCCTTTACAAGATGAATCTGGGAAACTGTTCATATGTATACTAATGGTTAGTGTTGGTTTAGTCTCATTTATAATTTTACATCTGTTTTTCATATCGTCTAGTTTTTTGTTATTAGCATTTTCGTCATATAATGCATTGTCATCAGTACGCGTCATAATAATATTGTAACCTGCGTTTTCTAATACCTCTTTTAGCGCTGTTGCATAAGTTAAATTAATTTCTTTTTCAATAGTGCCATTAACTCCTATACAACCACCATCTCTACCGCCGTGACCTGCGTCGATTACAATTGTTTTTTTATAACTTTCACTGAATGCTAATGCGTCAATCGTTGGTGAAAGTTTTTTGCAAAATGTAATTAATAATGAAACCATAATTATAATTTGAAAGATTAAACATATATTTATTATAATTTTCTTACACATAAAATTCCCTTAAAATAAACAGTATTTTTGATTTATCCACCGAGTTATCCACAAAATGTGGAAAAGTATTGTGGATAACTTATTGACATTCTATCTTGTGCAAAATATAATTATATATGTATGAACAAGTTGTGTAATCTCTGTCCTAGAAAATGCAATGCAAATAGAACTAATATAAAAGGATTTTGCGGTTGTGGAAGATTAATACATATATCAAAAGTTATGTTGCACCATTGGGAAGAACCTATAATAAGCGGTCAAGAATCTGGTAAGGGTAGTGGTGCCATATTTTTTTCTGGTTGTAACTTAAAATGCGTTTATTGTCAAAATGAATTAATTAGCCGAAGTGAAAATGGCACTGAATATAAAACAAAACAATTTTTAAATTTGATAAAAGAACTTGAAAAAATGGGAGCGTTGAACATTAATTTGGTAACCCCAACGCATTATGTTGAAGAAATTATCAAAGCATTAAAAATTTACAAACCTAAAATTCCTGTTGTGTACAATACTAGTGGCTATGAAGACCCACAAGTTATTAAAAAATTAAATAATTTGATAGATATATATTTAGTTGACTATAAATATTGTGATAATGATATATCTTTTAAATATAGTAGAGCAATAGACTATAATATTAATTGTGTAAATTCCATTAATGAAATGTTAAAACAATGTCCAAAAAATATTTATAAAATAGAAAATGATGTTGAGTTGTTGACCAAGGGTGTAATCATAAGGCATTTAGTTTTACCTAACAATGTTGATAATAGTAAAAAGGTGTTAGATTCTATAAAAAAAGAATTTGGCACAGATGTTTTGTTGTCAATTATGTGTCAATATGTACCTTGTGGAGATTTAAAAAATTTTCAAGAAATAAATAGAAAATTAAAACCTATTGAATATAAAGCGGTTATAACTTATGCACAAAGGTTGGGTTTTAAAGATTTTTTTATTCAAGAATTTGATAGTGCAAGTAAAAGTTATATACCTGATTTTAAACTTTGAATTTTTATAACAATATAGTAAGAGTTAAAATAGATTTAATAGTATATAAAAGTTGTTTAACATAGTTAGTTAAAAAATACAGGTTTCAAATAATGTAAACAAATGTTATAAAGTAATTTATAAATTTAATTTGAAATAGTTTTTATATAAAGTTTTTTAAAATTAAAAAAAATAATAAAAACAATAAATAATTTTAAAAAAATTGTAAAAAATAGATAAAAAAATATAAAAATTATTAAAAAAATATAAAATATTGCAATTTTTTGTAATTTTTTTTAGGTTTTCAAAATTTTTAAAAATTACTGAAATATACAGAAGAAAATTAAAAAAACTTATAAAATTATTTGGATTATATGTCGAATTTTGGTATAATAATGATAAATATATAAAATATAAAAGAGTAGGTATATTTATGAGTAGTTTAAAAACCAAAAAAATAATAAAAATTATATTTGCTTTGATATTGACATTGGTTGCAGGATTTTCAACAAATTCGTTGTTGAATAAATTCTTTAATCCTGAAAACACCTATGCCGCAGAAACAAGATATTATTTTACGAACAACGGCGTGTTAGTTTATTACACAACGACAAAACCAACAACTGGTGCAAAATATACGTTTAGTGTAAATGGTATCTTATATTTACATACCGGACAGAGTTCCTACGCTGCTAGCATGGGTGCAAATGGAGATTATGCTGTTGCATCTATAAGTTATAAAGGGTCGCCAAAAGTAACTTTACGAACAAGTTCAGGCTCTATATATTCAACTCTTACTGGTAATTGGACTGCGACAACAGATTCTTCAGGTGTTAGTTATTCGGGAACTACTAGCGTAACACTTCCTGCAAATGCTGGTGAAAGTGGCGTGTTTATGTATTGGCAAGATGTGTCCACGGGTGCTACGTATAGTGGAGGCAGTTCTTATAGTCTGGCGTATAACACAAATGCAACATTAAAGGCGGTTTATAATAAAAATCCTGAATACACATTTACGCTTTCCGCAGAAGGTGGTTCAATACCTGCAACGTCAGGTTGGACGGGAAGCGGGGCTAGTGCTTACAGAAGAATAACGTTTGGTTCAAGCATTGGTGTATTGCCAAAACCTACTCGAAGTGGCTATACATTTAATGGTTGGTGGACAAGTAATGGTCAAATAGTCAATGATAATCAACCATACAATACTTATGGAGATTTAACAATTTATGCTGGTTGGGATCAAAATTCAACTGGTAGTATAACTTATTATACTGTAACTTTAGATGCTTATGCGAATGGTACCATACCTTCAACTGCGGGATGGACTATAACATCATCTAGGTATGCTACAAAACAAGTTGCCGCAGGTGCGGCGGTAGGAACATTGCCAACACCAAGGACGAATGATGGGCGTTCATTCTATGGTTGGATAAGTAATGGAACTACTTACAATGCGACAACTAAAATTTACAATAATGTTACTTTGTACGCTAATTGGCAATATGATAGCGGTGGCTCATCAAATAGTGTTGTTTTAACTTTAATAGCGGGTAGTGTTAATGGTGGAGTAAAGGGTACAATACCAGCAACTTCAGGTTGGACTTTAACAAACAACAATTCATCTGCTTATAAAGTTTTAGGAACTTCTGGGGGGTCTTATGCAATAGGTAATTTACCTATCCCAACATTGTCTGGGTATTCGCCTTCAGGGTGGCTATTGCCAAATGGAAGTTCAACACATAGTGGTTATCAAATTTCGACAAGCACTACACTTTATGTAGAGTGGACTAATCTTAGCAACTCTTGGGCTAATAGCACATCTAAACCAAGCGGAAGTGGTACTTCGTCATCGCCATTTTTAATAAAAACGCCTCAAAACTTAGCCTGGATTGCAAGCAGTGTAAATTCGGGTAGTAATTTAAGAGCAGTTATTCAACTTTGTAGTGATATTGACTTATCTGGAAGAACTTGGGTTCCTATTGGTAGCAATGAATATAAATTTGAGGGAACATTTTATGGAAACAGCCATACAATATCAAATTTGACAACTTCGGCTTCTACTGCTTATGGTGGATTGTTTGGAGTTATTACTGCATCAAAAAGTGGTTCGACTGTTTATAAAGCCTATATTTCAGGCGTCAGAATAGATGGCGGTTCAGTAGCATCAACAAATGCAGCGGGTGGTATCGCCGGTTGGTCAACAACAACGGCTTATGAGACAGATTCAAGACCTTACATTGTTGATTGTTTTGTTAGATTGTCTAGCATAAAAACATCGGGTGATAATGCTGGTGGTATTGTTGGAACTTCAAATGGTGTCTATATTTCAGATTGTCAAGTTGAAATAACAGGCTCGGCAGGAATTTCCGCGTTATATGGCGTTGGTGGTATTGGTGGATACTTTATGGGATATGCAACAATTTCTAATTCCATATCAGAATTTACTGCTATCTCAGGTGGGGCAAAGGGAGGTATCCTAGGTCAAACCAACTATATATCTGGTTCAACAATTTCAAATAATGCAACATTTACTAACAAAGTTACCGCTCATATAGGAGCAAACTATAGTGGTGTAGGTACTACTAATTGTTATATAGGTACTAGTGGTTCATCGGCAAAAAACACTTTAAAAAATGTTTACACAGCTCCTACTTCAGGTATTCCAAGTACTTCTTCTAGTTATGTGTTTGTTTATAGGTCAGATTTGAATGGCGGTATTCCTATGGTAAGGTCTGTACTATGGGGATATGATTTGCCTATAAATATCACTTTGAATGCTAATGGTGGATTGATTGAAGGTAAATCTTCATTGACATACGGAACGACTCTTGGTCAAACAGATGAATTCCCTGTTGCAGGTAGAGTGGGATACACATTCTTAGGTTGGTACACATCATCAGGCGTACAAATTATGGACGCAAATGGACAATTGGTACAAACCGCTTACAATGTACATGCTAAATATAGAGATGATTATACAAAAATAAAAATCACAAATTCTAATTCAGCTAATTATAAAAAATTATATTATTATCAATTAGGTGTTATTACAGTTTTAGCAAAATGGCAGGCATATACATATACTGTTAATTTTAATGGAAATATGGACACTTATGGTTCAATGACATCGCAATCATTTACTTATGGAACGGCTCAAAATTTAAAAGGTAATGCTTTTAGAAGAACAGGATATGATTTCCAAGGTTGGTCTACTACTTTGAACGGAGATGTTGTATATTCAAATCAACAAAGTGTTATAAATCTTGTTTCTAATAATAAGGGGTCTATAACACTTTATGCTAAGTGGCAACCAAAAAAAATTGTAGTAACAATTGATCCTAATGGCGGGACTTATAATGGAAACACTTCTTATTCATATTTTTCTGGGAATTATGGAGAAAAATCATCGGTTTTATTAATACCTCAAAGGGAAGGTTATACATTTGCTGGTTGGGCACCGATAAGATATGATTCTGATGGAAACCCTTGGGTGCAAATATATTATTTTAATAATGCAAATGCAGGTTATTTGTTTACCGCAGAAACTGCTCCTATGACAAATGAAGATGTTTACAGATACAGTATGTTATCTAATCTTGATTATATGGAGTATGATGGAAAATATGAATTTCAACTTTATTACCATGACTATTTAAACACTAGTGGACAACCTGTTTTCAATCATTGGTCACAAACTCAAAACCCATTACATATAGAAAATGGACAAAATCAAACTGCTGAAAGTATGGGTTATCAAGCGATTGATATAAATTTGACTAATATTTGGAATTATGGTTTAGCATCTAATGTTTCAAAAAATGCATATTTAGTTGCAAACGCCGGCGGTGGAAACACTTGGAGACATTCGGTTGGTGCTTATACTTACCAAACTTCTTCTGATGGCCGAAAAGGAATAGTCGCTGATGATCTAAACAGTTCTATTGGTGGCGGACAATCTTTATTTATAAAAGCAGATATAGATCTAAGTAACATAAGCGATGCTCTTTATGAGGCTGGTGTGTACGCATTTAATGGAGCATTGGATAGTAATGGTCAATTTATTTTCAGACATACATTGAATAACCATGTTGCACTAAAAGCAGTTTGGGTTAAAAATGTATATACAGTTACTTTAGATGCCAATGGTGGAACAATAAATCATTTTAAAAACAACTCTGATATGTCATATACAAGTGATTATAATGAAACAACAGGACATATCAAATTAAATGGCTCAATTTCAAATATTGTTTTGGGATATGAGTATCGTCAATTTAATTTAAATGAAGTTGTAACTCTTACCATTAAACAATTATCAGGAAGTGTAAATAATAATTTTACTTTTTATGCTTATACTCAAGATAGTTCAGGTAATAACATTGGCGGAACAAGTTCAGGTATAACATTTACATCATCTGACACGAAAAAAGAACAAACAGTGAGTTATATAATAAATCAAAGTATGGCTGACAATGGTTTTAAATTTTCCTTTGTAGGTAAATCTGGAGGTTCAAGTACTAGTTTGAATAATCTAGAATTACAAATTATAGTTAAAGTTTCACCTGATACTATAAAAGTTGATTACGGAGGAAGTTATGGTTTGGCTAACATATACAAAGGTAGTTCTGCTGCTGATATAAATGGCTGGTATAATTTTGCTGATATTTCTAACAATTTATATCCTGGAAGTGAAATGTTTACTACTTATGATCCAAGTATTGAAGCAGGGAGATGTTTTGCGCTAGTTATCGAAATTAAAAATTTTGATGTAGAAGGAACTATTCAACCATCGTTCTACTCAGGAGGTATTAATACTAATTATGGTGCAAGTCAGTTTGAATTAATCAGGTCTAATTTACCTTCATATCTAACAGGAGATGGGACTTATGTTTCATATTTAAGGTCAGTTGATTTGTCTTCATATCAATATTCTAAATTTTTCTTGAGATCTCATTTTTATTTGCATTCAGGTGGGACAATCAATTCCATCTCTGTAAGATTTTCAATGTACGAAATTGATCCTATTGACTTAAGTACTTGGAATTATACAAAATACAATCAAGTTATTTCGGTACCTTTTGCTACAGGGAAAGAATTTTTAGGCTGGTATACAGATTATTCAGGAGGAACATTAATAGATGCAGACTCTATTTATACCGCAACAGAAGATATTACTTTATATGCTCATTGGCAAAACAACATTTATACTTTGACTTATGATGCACTTGAAGGTACTATCACTGAAGCTAATGGTTGGCAAGTGTCTTCCGATAATAAAACTGCTACTAAACAAATTGAATATAGCACCTATTATTTAGATTCTATTAACGGAATAGTATTTCCAACGGTTAGTTCGCCAAATGGAAAACATTATTCTTATACTATTGATAGCAGTGGTGATGAAATTATTGATGGCGTTACAGGTTTCTTCTTAGAATCAAATGAAACTATCACAGCTCATTATGACTATAATACTTATACGATTGAATATAATTCAAATAAGCCTAGCAATGCTAGTGGTAGCATTACAGGAACAATGTCTGCTTCAACTCATACTTATGGCACATCTAAAGCGTTAAATGCAAACCAATTTGCATTGATTGGTTGGACATTCGCAGGCTGGAATACAAAAGCAGACGGAAGTGGCACTTCTTATGGCAATCAAGCAAGTGTGTTAAATTTAACAAGCACAAATAACGGAAGTGTTACTTTATACGCACAATGGACACAAAATAAGTATAATATTACTTACAATCTTAACGGCGGTACAATGAATGGAAGTTCATCTAATATCACAATATCTAATGCCGGTACTTATGATAGTAGTAGTTATCAGATACCTAATTATGTGCCAACTAGAACAGGATACACATTTGCAGGCTGGTATGATGCGGCGTCAGGTGGTACTAAGTATATTAATGCTTATACATCGGTAACAAATCCTATAACAGGTGCTAGAACATTCAATAAGGCTACAAGTACAACTTTCTATGCTCACTGGACTGTTAATAAGTATTCATTAGTCGTGAATTTGGGTTCTAGTGGTGCTAATGCGTTTGTTTCATCAATGCCTACAATAACTATTGAAACTAGTGCTGGAACTCTATCAAGTAGTATAATAACAAGCAAGACTGGCAGTGTAACAATATCTAATATAAATTATGGTGATAGTGTTACAATTACAGTTAGTGTTCCATCTGGTTCTAGTTACTATTTATCAAATAGTTCAACACTTCCAAGTACAGTTGCTAAACAAGTTAGTGTTTCTTCAACTATTACAAAAAATGCAAGTAATACTCAAACATTATCATTCTATTTAACGCAAGTTTATACAATTTCTTATAATGTTAATGGAATGAGTGGAACACTTCCTTCAAGTCAATTAGTTTATTACAATAAAAATATTGTACTTGCTACTAATAATCTCACATCTTCAGGATATTCTCCAGATGGTTGGAGATTGAATAGCACAACAGGTACAAAATATGCAAGTGGTGCTAGTTATAATAATGTTAAAGCAAATGCTACATTCTTCGCAGATAAAACAGCAAATTCTTATAATATTACATACAATCCAAATAGTGGCACAATGAATGGAAGCACTTCTAATATAGTCGTATCAAATGCTGTTAAATATAATTCTGATAGTTACGAAGTGCCTAGTTATGTACCAGTTAGAACTGGTTACACCTTCTTAGGCTGGTACGATAATGCCACAAGCGGAACAAAATATATTAATGCTTATACTACTGTTAGCAATCCTGTAACAGGGGCTAGAACTTGGAACAAAGCGTCCAGTGCTACACTTTATGCACATTGGCAAATAAATACATATACTGTTACAATTGATGTTAATAATGCTGATTATGGTAGTGTAGATGTATCTTCTGTTGCAAACGTACCTTATGGTACAAAATTAACAGTAAATGAAAATGTTTTAACAGTAAATGGAACCGTTGTTACCGCAACAGTAAAGAACATAACAGGATATACTACTAGATTTACAAGTTGGACAAATGGAACAGCTACTGTGTCAGGCAATTTGACTGTAACTGCTAATTTCACTAGAACAATTAATTCATATACTTTAACTGCAAACGCCAATGGAGGAACTATTTCTGCAACTGATGGCTGGACTGGAATGGGTAGCACTGCAAAAAAAGAATTAGATTATAATGAAAACTATGGCATACTTCCAACAATTACAAGAACAGGGTATAGTTTCCTAGGTTGGTTTACTGCACAAACTGGCGGAAATGAAGTTAGCACTACAACTAAAATGGGCGCTAACGATACTACAATTTATGCACATTGGGAAATTAATAGTTATACTTTAACTGCAAGTGCTAATGGCGGAACGATTTCTACAACTGCTGGTTGGACTGGAACAGGTAATACTGCAACAAAAGAATTAGTTTACAATACAGCTTATGGTACACTTCCAACAGTTGCAAGAACGGGCTATAGTTTCTTAGGCTGGTTTACTGCACAAACTGGTGGTAGTGAAGTTAGTACTACAACTAAAATGGGTGCTAATGATACTACAATTTATGCTCATTGGGATATTAATAAATTTACAGTAAACATAAATGTAAATAATTCAAACTATGGTTCAGTTAGCCTTACAACTGTTGAGAATGTCCCTTATGGTACAAAATTGACAGTTAATGGTACTGTCCTAACAGTTAATGGAACGACAATAACCGCTACAATCACAAATTTGGCTGGTTACACAACTTCATTTACAGGCTGGACAAATGGCACTGCTACAGTTACAAAAGATACTACTGTTGTAGCAAACTTTAGTAGAGTTGCAAATGTTTACAATGTAACCTTACATACAAATGGCGGTACAATTAATTCAAATAATGTAACAAGTTATACTTATGGAATTGGTGCGACTTTGCCAAATTCTTCAGATATAACCATTCAAGGGGAAACTTTTGTTGGTTGGTATGATAATGAAGGCTTGACTGGCAATGTTGTAACAGTAATTAAATCTACTGATATTGGCGATAAAGAGTACTGGGCTAAATATAGCGACAACGAATATTCAGTAACTTTACACACAAATGGTGGAACAATTAATTCAAATAATGTAACAAGTTATATTTACGGAGAAGGCACTACTTTGCCAACTGCTAGTGATATTGTTAAAAATGGTTATACATTCGCAGGTTGGTATGCTTCTTCAACCTTCATGGGACAAGTTGTTACAGAAATTTCTGCAACTGATGTTGGTAATAAAGAGTTCTGGGCAAAATGGAATGTAAACACTTATAATCTTACTTATGTTACTAATGGTGGAGATGTGATTTCTTCTAAACAATTAACTTATGACACTTATTATACTGCAGAAGATTTAATCACACCTACTAGAACAGGTTACTCGTTCGATGGTTGGTATTCTAGTTCGGCTTGTACAGGTGATGAGTTAACAACTAATGATTTATTTGATGTTAACAATGCAGACTTTGAAAATATTTCAGCGCCAAATACTAATGCTAGAATTTACGCAAAATGGAATATTAATTCATATACTTTAACTGCAAATGCTAATGGTGGAACAATTTCTGCAACTTCTGGTTGGACGGGAATTGGTAACACTTCTGCAAAAGAATTGGATTACAATGAAGCGTATGGAACACTTCCTACAGTTTCTAGAACAGGTTATACATTCTTGGGTTGGTTCACTTCTCAAACTGGTGGAACACAAGTAAGCGTTTCAACAAATATGGGTGCTGATGATACTACAATTTATGCTCAATGGAATATAAACAAATTCACAATAACCATAAATGTAAATAATTCAAACTATGGTTCAGTTGACCCTACAGTTGTTGAAAATGTACCATATGGAACTAATATTGTAGTAAATGAAAATACTTTAAATATTAATAGTAATGTAGTTACTGCAACAATAAAAGAATTGACTGGCTATACTACTAACTTTGTAGATTGGACTATTGATGAAAATGTGGTTTATGATGACTTAACCATAACTGCAAATTTTGAAAGATTTGCTAATACTTATACAATCACTTATGATAAAAATGCAGATGACGCAACAGGCAGTATGGAAATGTCAACACATACTTATGATGTTTCAAAAGAATTAAACTTGAATAACTATCAAAGAGTGGGTTGGAACTTCCTAGGTTGGTCAACGAATAGCGATGCAACAACCGCTACATTTACAGATGGTGAAAGTGTTAAAAATCTATCTTCTGAAAATGGCGACAATGTAATCTTGTACGCTGTATGGACACAAAATAAATATACTTTGGTATTAAATGCTGGTACAAACGCTATAATTGTAGGTGGGGAAGTTGAAAACTATGTAAAAACACAATCAACTTTGACATCTTCAATTAAATTTGAATATTGGGATTCTATAAATCTTCCTAACTTGTTTAGTGATAGCACACTTGTTAGTATATTAAGGAATGGTTATAAATTCTTGGGTTGGTCAGTAAGTGAAAATGATATAACTTCTGATATTCAAAATGGTGGAAACATTAATGGACAAATTTTAGAAAATTTGAACATTTCTGTTGAAAATAATTCGACAATTAATTTGTATGCTGTATGGCAGGCTGTAACTTATTTTGTTGAATATGATATAAACGGCGGAGAAGGAACAGTAGCAAATCAAACTCATATTTATAATGTTGCACAAGCATTAAGACCATCAACAAACCTTTCAAGCATAGGAAAAACATTTGTTGGCTGGTTGGGTTACAGTGCAAATTTAATAGATACTAATGGTTACACTAATTTAAGTAATGTTTATATAGATGAAGATGGTTATTTTCACATAAATATAAACAACACATCTTCAAATAGCATTATTGCAAATATAAATAACACTAAATACTTGCAATTATTAGCAAATGAAAATTATTACTTAAATGTATTCATAAAATCAATTAACACAAATGGCAATGTAATGTTTGTAAATGGAAATTCATCACAATTTGGTGCTATATCTAAAAACTTTGATGAATTCAATATTGGAAATAATATATTAGAACTAACAACTATTTCAAATGTTTCAACTGCTGATACACTTTTGATGACTAGTGTTGAAGTAGAAGCAGGGGCTAGTGCTGAAATCGTATTCCGATTGGCTTTATATGAAGAAATTAATCACTTGTATCAAGCTGGCGAAACTGTTAGAAATTTAAGCAATTTACAAGATGATAGTCTAACAATGACAGCATATTGGGAAGCAAATACTTTTGATATTACTTATAAGTCAAATGGCGGAACAATAAATGGTAGTGCAGACGATGTTGAGATTATAGATAGTGCAACTTATGGCGAAAATGAATATATCGTGCCTGATTATGTGCCTACAAAAGAAGGTTACAGATTCTTGGGTTGGTTTGATGCTGAAATAGGTGGAAATCAATATATTGAAGGTTATTCTTCAGTAGTTAACCCTGTAACAGGTATCAAGAGTTTTGATAAATTAGAAAATACAATTTTCTATGCACATTATGAAGTTATAAATTATGAATTAAATGTTAACTTAAATGTTAATGTTTATACAATGACTAATGTAACTATAAGTGTTTCGGGTATCCACCCAAATACAGGTGTTCAAACTAATTTCTTACCAGTTGATAACAATAATGTTATGACTTCTGGCGGGACATTGGTTTATAACATTCCATTCGGAACTGATGTTACTATCACTGCAACAATTAACGGCAACAGATATAATCTTGTTGTTGGAGATATTGATAATGCAACTATTAACAAAAACACTACAGCAACTTCTAGTTTAACAAAAGATACTTCTATTCAAACGGTAGAATTCTGTTTAAGTGAAGTTTATACTGTAACATATAATCTAAATGGCGGAACAGGACCTTTGCCTTCTACACAACATTATCTTTACGGTCAAACAATAACCTTGGCTAACCCTTCTGTTATTACAAAAGTGGGTTATACTGGTGCATATTGGTTATTAAATAGTAGTGACTTTGATACTACTGTTCATACTAGAGGATTCAGTTCTGGCGATGAATTTAATGTTTATACAGGCGATTCAACTATGTACTGCGGATTCTATCCAAATAAATTAACTGCAACTGTTCAACCTGATGATGAAATCGGCTCTACAGATGGCGTTTATAACGGTACAACTGAAAACACTACAATAAATGGTGCAATTAACCATATCGCTTATCTTGGTACTCCTACACGACCTGGTTATGAATTTGACTCTTGGTCTGCAAATAAAGGTAGTGTAACAACTACAAATTATGAAGATGGCTTAAATAAATGGGAAGTTAAATTCTATGATTTAGCTTTAAACGGAGATGCTAATACAAAAGAAGACATTTTGAATATTGAAGACGACTATTTCAGGGGTATTAAATTAATTGATAATACTAATAATGAAATTACTACTGACACTTCTTATGTTCTTTATGCTACTACTTATTTGTATGCAGATTCAGTTGTCGCTTTCAGTGGAAGTTGGAAGTTCAACACAATGGCTGGTTTATATGTAAATGATGTTTTAATCAACAGCGGAGCAAATTACGACAACAATGATGATAATGTTGATATAACATTTACATTAAATTCTGGTTGGAACAAAATTGAAGTAATTTTGACCGTTCACGAATATTTTGGTAGATTCATTTTCAGTTCAAATTTAAATACATTGGGAACAATGAATTGTTATGGTGCTAGTGTTCCAAATGAAAAAATGTACACATACACTTTTGATTCAGACACTGTTGACAACACAGCAGTTATTACTGCAAATTGGAATAAAGATACAATTCTAATTAATCTTGACGCAAATGGCGGAAGTGTAAGTTCTGAGACTATGAATGTTGTGTTTGATGAAATTCCTGATAATGCAATGGTTGCTAATAAAGATGGCTATGCATTCAACGGTTGGACTATTACAAAAGATGGAACAGATTTCGTATTTGATAAAGATGGAAATGTTGTTTTAAATGTATCTAATTACACTGACAATGTAGGCAATTGGATAATGCCTGAAGATACAACTTTGTATGCTAGTTGGACTGCAATAAAATATATAGTTAAGTTCAATGATGGCGGACTAATTGGTACAACCACATCTAATGGTACAATGAATGATATGACATTCGTTTATGATGAAAGTCAAAATCTATTTACAAATAATTTTGTTCGTAATAATTATACTTTTGTTGGTTGGACTATGAATGAGGCTAATGCCGTAACATATAGAAATAACTATATTAATAACTATGGTACAACTGATGAAATTGATATAGATGATATTTTGGCGCTTGAAGATGTTTACGCTGACGGCGAAAGTGTAAA
>CASFFI010000078.1 GCA_949293925.1 uncultured Christensenella sp.
ACTTGAAGAATACCTAAATTGTAAAGCACTGATAATTGACGATTTAGGGTGCGAGCCTATTATTAAAAATATAACTATTGAATATTTGTACAATATCATTAGTTTAAGACAAAAAAACGGCTTGGCTACCTTAATTTCCACAAACCTTGACAGAGAAGATTTGTTGGACAGATATGATATGCGAATTTTTTCTAGGTTGTTCTTGAAAAAAGTATCATTGACTGTATTATTTTCAAATAAAGATTTAAGGACACATTAAATGTCCTTAATTTTATTCATATAAAGATTTAAACCCATTTTGTTACAACAAAGTTCTACTTTGTCATATTCATACAATTCGCCATCTAAATTGATAGTTATTGGCTGGTCATCTTCTTTTGAAATTTCTATTTTTTCTGTCCAAAGTTGCTTTGTAAAATCTTTGTATATATGTTTACCCTTTAAAAATGATGATAATAAAAATAATCTTTTTCTAGGTGGCAAATAATCAATCTGCACAACATTTAATAACCCATCTTGCAAATTTGACAACGGACTTACATGCATTCCACTACCAAAATATTCGCCGTTGCATACTGCAAGCAACAAAACTCTTTTATCAGATTCTGATTTTTCGTCCGTTTTATAAGAAAAATTATAACCATCAATTTTCCCAACAACGCTTACAGCAGATTTTAAATAGGTAAATTTGCCCTTTCTTTTAGAAGAATTAAATTTTTTTATAACATCTACATCTAAACCGCACGATGCAGTATTAATTGCTTTTTTGTCATTACATTCAATATAATCTACCTTTTCAACATTTCCCTGCATTATAATATCTAATGCTTTCAAAGGCTTTTTAGGTAAATTAATGGCTTTACAAAAATCATTGCCTGTGCCGGCCGGTATAATTCCAAGATTAATTTTTGATAAATCTTCAACACCATTAATAAATTCGTGCAATGTTCCATCTCCGCCTATTAAAATAAACTCTGTCTCGGTTTGACTTAATTTCTTAGCAATTTCAATTGTTTGACCTTTAGTTTCACTATAAAAGACTTGAAATGGCAAATCATTTTTCTTAAAATATTTAGCAATTGTTTTAATTGCTTTTTTTGCTCTTTTCTTTATAGGATTTACAATTATATTAAACATTTTGTCCCTTTTTAATTTTAGATAATAATATTATACCCAAATTATTTTATTTTGTAAATGTTTTTTGATATAATGTTAATTACCATTCTTTAATAGAATGATGATTTATTATTCTACAATATATTAAAAAATATTTATATCTCATAATAAAAGGAAAAAATATGACTAATACCACACTTATACTTATAATTTCTGCTATATCTTTAATATGTATAACAGGTTTATTTTTAGTAATTATTAAAAAAATTAAATCATCAAATAACAATTCACAATCAATAGATGTTCAAAATTTTTCAAAGGATATTGCAAACTTAAAAGAACAATTTATTCAAGTAACATCATTACTCAATTCAAATGTAAATTCAAATCTTCAAAAAAGTGAAGCTACCACTCACAATTTGATAAATTCAATTCAGGTTACTCAAAAAAATGATTTTGTAAATATAGAGAAAAAAGTAGATGATTTAATTTACAAAAATGAAGTTCGCATCGCAAGACTGACAGATGAAGTTAATAAATCGTTAAGTTTAATGCGAGTTGAAAATGAAAAAAAATTAGAACAGATGCGTGAAACAGTCGATGAAAAATTAAACAATTCGTTAAGTCAAAGGTTAAATGAAAGTTTTTCAAAAATACAATCTAGCCTTGAACATGTCGATTTGGGTCTTGGAGAAATGAAAGCACTAGCCAACGGGGTTGGAGATTTAAAAAAAATGTTAGGCAATGTAAAGACAAGAGGTGTGTGGGGCGAAGTAATGTTAAACAGCCTTTTAGAACAAATATTATCTCCCAGTCAATATATGTCGCAAGTACAAATTAAAGAAAACTCTCGCGAACGAGTAGATTTCGTAGTTATAATGCCAGGAAAAGATGATAAAGAGATATATCTTCCAATAGATAGTAAATTCCCTTTAGATGATTATTATAGACTAGCAGAAGCATCAGATATGGCTTTAATTGAAGAAATGGATAAATGCCATAAAGCCATTGCTAAAAGAATTAAAGAAGAAGCAAAAAAAATATCAGAAAAATACATAATGGTGCCAGCAACCACAGATTTTGCAGTTATGTTTTTGCCAATTGAAGGCTTATATGCTGAAGTAGTTAGAGATGTTGAACTTATAAATTATGTTCAAAACGAATGTAAAGTAATTGTATCTGGACCAACCACACTTGTCGCACTTTTGAATTCATTACAAATGGGATTTAAAACATTGTCTATTGAAAAGCGTTCAAGTGAGATATGGTCAGTTTTATCAGAATTTAAAAATGAATTTGAAAAATTCGTCTCACTACTTTTGAAAACTCAAAACAAAATATCAGATGCTAATGACACAATAGAGCAAGCCACTAAATCTTCAAAGAAGATTGCAAAAAAATTATCAGATGTTTCAACCGTAGTAGGTGTTGACTATGATAGTACTAACAAACTAGACCCTCCTAATGATAATGAAGATAATAAATAAGTTTTATAAATGCGTGCATAATAAAAGTATAAAATTCGACAAAATTTTATAAATCAGGTAATTATGCATCATTTTTTTAACAAAATCACAAAACTTTTAATATTTTTGTTAATTATTTTTGCAATAATTATTTTTTCACATACTAATCTAATGATTAATATTGATACAACACACGCGTTAGAAAATACTACACAAGATACTACATTTTTTGATTTGCATTATGAGGGAAAACATTTTAACTTTAGTGCATCAGAATTCAAAATTTTTTCTAAAGTTTTTATGATTAATGAGAAAGTTTCAAAATATAAAAGAAATGGTTCAAAATCCGATAAAATACAAATTTTAAATAGAGCAATTAATTTAGGATTAAACCTTGATATTGCATTCAATTATATTTTCCCAGGATTAGATGAAAAAATAAATAAAATTGAAAAATGGGTAAACACAAAATCCACAGATGCAAGCGTAAAAATAAATAAATACAGAAATAATCCAATCACTATAAACAAAGAAATAGTTGGAATAACATTAGATAAAGATAAATTATTTAAGATGATGTATATCGCCTACACAAAAACTAATTATGTAGATTTAGAAATTCCTATAATAAAAACAAT
>CASFFI010000079.1 GCA_949293925.1 uncultured Christensenella sp.
CATTTTTTATTGTTGATAATCTGTGAGCAATTATAAATGAAGTTCTGTTTTTTGTTAATTTATCCATAGCATTTTGAATATATTCTTCACTACGAGTATCGACCGAACTTGTAGCCTCATCTAAAATTAGCATAGGGCTATTTTGTATCATAGCGCGCGCAATGGTTAGAAGTTGTTTTTGTCCGGCGGATATAGAAGTGTTATCATCTAAAATTGTATTGTATCCATTAGGTAAAGTACGAATAAAATAATCAATTCCACACGCTTTGCAAGCATTAACAATTTGTTCATCTGTAACATTTTCAGTGTTAAAAATTAAGTTATCTTTAATACTACCTTCAAAAAGCCAAGTATCTTGTAAAACCATTCCAAATAATCTATGAACATTATCACGAGTGATTTTATCAGTTTCAATTCCGTCGATTTTAATTTTACCCTTAGTGATTTCATAAAATCTCATAAGTAGGTTTACAATAGTAGTCTTACCTGCACCTGTAGAACCAACAATAGCAATTTTTTGACCCGCTTTTACCGATAAGTTAAAATCTTTAATAATCATCTTGTCTTGATTGTAGCCAAAATATACATTGTCAAATTCCACATTACCTTTTACATCATTTATTGCAAGTTTAACATTGCTTTCATCGTCCATCTCTGATTGATCTAAAAAATCAAATACCCTTTCACTACCCGCTGCCGCTGACTGAATATTTGTCATTGCTTGTGCGATTTGACTTAATGGTTGAGTAAAGAATCTAATATAAATCATAAATGCGGTGATTGTTCCTACACTGACGCCCGGGAAATTGTTAATCAAAAGAACAGCACCAACAACGCAAACTACAACATAACCAAAATTCCCCATAAAAGCCATAATAGGATTCATAATTCCACTAATGAATTGAGATTTCCAATTTGAAACATAAAGTAATTTATTTACATCATCGAATTTTTTGTCAAACTCTTTTTCTGCGTTATAAACTGAAATAATATCGTGCCCAGAATAACTCTCTTCAACGACACCATTCAAATCCCCTAAATTTTCTTGCTGTAAAAGGAAATATTTTTGAGATTTTTTCATTATCAGCATCATCAACAAAAAACCTATAAATACTGCACCTATTGCAGAAAAGGCCATTATATAATTGTGTACAAACATTAAAGTTAGTGAACCAAAAAATAATATTATAGCACTAACAAGGTTACTAACACTTGAATTAAAAGTCTGATTAATTGTATCTACATCGTTAGTAATAATACTTAATGTGTCGCCGTAAGAAGTGGTATCAAAATAATTAAGTGGTAATCTATTTATTTTTTTAGTGATATCAGTTCTTAACTTTTTAGAAATTTGTTGCGAAACGCCCGACATAATAAAACCTTGTAAATAATTAAATATCACACCTAAACTGTATAAAATAATCAGTGTTACTGCGATTTTTGTTATCTTTACAAGATTAACTTTAGCCAATGAATTATAAGTAACATATATTGAACCATTTTCTTCGAGTTTAAAACTAGTTACAACTTCTTCGCCATCAACAATGATTGGGATTAAAAAAGATTCAGTTGCTTCATCATAATATTCATTTGAAAAATCTTTAGAAATAATTAATTCATATAAGTCAGAATTAAAGTTTTGTTTAAATTCTGTTTCATTATATATGTGTGCATAATTAGTACCATCAGTTACAATATCTGTAATTTCACTTAAAAGATTTGGACCAACTAGAGTACAAACTGTACCTAATATTGCTAAAATTATAGCAATAATTACAAACTTTAAATGAACTTTTATATATGAAAATAATCTCTTAATAGATTGTAAGAAATTTTGTGGTTTTCTGTAAGCGTTCATATTTTGTAGTTTAGGCATTGTCTAATTCCTCCTTTGAGAGTTGACTTTCAGCGATTTCTTGATAAACTTTACAAGATTTTAATAGTTCTTTGTGGGTTCCCATTCCCACTATAGTACCATTATCTAAAACTATAATTTTATCCGCATCTTTAATAGTGCCTATACGCTGAGCAACTACCAATTTGATTGCAAATTTATTTTTCTTAAGTTCGTTTCTAATTAGTAAATCCGTCTTATAATCCAATGCAGAAAAGCTATCATCAAATATTAAAATTTCAGGATTTCTAGACAATGCTCTTGCAATACTAAGCCTTTGTTTTTGACCACCAGACACATTCGTGCCTCCCTGGGCAATCATACTATCAACGCCATTTGGAAATTTATCAACAAACTCTTTTGCTTGAGAAATTTTTAGGGCATTTTCAACATCTAAATCATTAGGCTTTCCGTTTTCTGATTCACCCATAGTAATATTATCTTTTACACTGCCTTTAAATAAAATTGCACGCTGAGAAACATACCCTAATTTATTGTTTAGTGATTTTTTATCATAATCTAAAATATTAACACCATCTATCAAAATTTCGCCACTAGTAGCATCATAAAATCTAGGAATTAAATTTATTAATGTTGATTTTCCACTACCTGTCGAACCAATAAAAGCAACAGTTTGACCCGCCTCTGCCTTAAATGAAATATCTTTTAAAACATATTCTTCCGCATTTGGATATTTAAAGCAGACATTTTTGTATTCTATAGAAGTTTTTGAATTATTGTCTGCCAATACATTCCCATACACTATTGAGTTTTTCTTATACAAAACTTCATTTACACGACTCGCACAAACTTGAGCCCTAGGAAGCATTATAAAAATCATAGTTAGCATCATAAAAGATAAAATAATTTGCATAGCGTATGAAGTAAATACCATCATATTGCTAAGTAAATTTACTTTTTCAAAATTTAAAGGACTTGCCTTATCCACAAGATATGCACCTATCCAATAGATCGCAAGATTCATAAAATTCATAACAAGTGATATCATAGGGCTCAAAATGCTCATAACTCTATGAACAAACAAATTGTTAGATGTTAATTCTTCATTCGTTTTTTCAAATCTTTCTTCTTGAAACTTTTCTGCATTAAAAGCTCGAATAACCCTAATACCTGTCAAATTTTCTCTAGTTTTTCTGTTAACATCATCAGTTAATTTTTGCATTTTTTTGAATTTTTTAATAGTGACAGCCATAATAACAGAAATTGTTAAAATAAGCACTCCTACTGCGACGGCAGTTGTTATTGACCAAGAGATATTTATATTTGTAATCTTTAAAATAGCCCATATTGCTAAAACAGGTGATTTTATTAAAACCTGAATACTTATTGCAGTTGTTTGTTGTATTTGAGTTATATCATTAGTTGTTCGAGTAATCAAACTAGCAGTAGAAAATTCTTTAAATTCATTAGGAGAAAAACTTTGAATTTTTTTATAAACTTTTGTCCTAATATTGTACGCCATATTCGAAGTAATTATAGCTATAAAATATCCAGTAATCACAGCCAAAACACCGCTACCTAAAGCACAGCCAAGCATTTTTGCTCCAAGATATAAAACACTAGATAATTTGCCATTTGTTACAACTTCACGAACAATGTTGCTCATAAATTCAGGCAATTTCAAGTCTAAATACACCTGAGAAACAACGCATAAAATAACCAATAAAAAGAAAAAAATATCTTTTCCCCTAACATTTCTAATTAACTTTAACATCTTTCCTCCAAACAAACTTTAATACTTAAAATTGTGTTGCATTTAATATTTAAATATTTTTAAATTATAATTATATTTGTAAAAATAATTTTTATCTACCATAAAACTTAACATAATTTAACACTTTTTAATTTTTCGGTCAATAAAATATTCATCAAAATAGTATTTATGAGTTAACAATCTTAATAGTGAGTGTTAAAAATTTAATCTTTATAAAATTTTCAATGTATAAATAGACAAAATCAACTTCAAAAGATTAAATGTTTTGAAATATATGCAAAACAAAGAGTAAAAGTCCTGAAAACAAATACATATTATTAAAATAGGTTTAATAAAATGACAAATAAGTTAATTAAATTATTTCAATAAGGAATAACAAAAAAGTGCATCTAAAAGGTCACACCAATTTAAAAATATCTAAATAAAAGAAAAAAGAACTATACAATTTTGGCAAAGTTCCTTTTCAATTAATTTCAAAAAATTCGACTAAATATGTATTTTTTGAAAAATTTAAATAATTTAATAAATTATACAACAGAAGTGATAATTGATGGGATTATTGTATAATTTATATTTTTAGTTACACCGCCAGAAGTAACATTAAAAGTTACAATATCTCCTACTCCTGCCATCAACAACAATTCAGAAACTTGGTAACTTTTATTTATATCAATTGTTAAATTATCTAATGCATAATCTGCAAAATTTATTGAAACACTATTAATAATATCGCCCTTTTTTAAACTCAATTGAACACCTTCATCAGTATAACCGCTATTGCTAGCAAAACCAGACACATTGTAAACAACAACTTTTTCTTTAGAATCAAAAGTACCAGAATCTGTTGTTACATAATTAATTTCATCAATGCTAATTTCAAGCCCCAATACTGCCTTTTGAACTTGTTTTGTTGTTGAATTTCTTTTAATATTTTCTATAACCGCTTTAACAATATTGCTTGGTATAGCATAAGCCATTCCTTCTATTGCAGTGTCTTCGATTTTAGCGTTAACAATACCAATTAAATTCCCATTACTATCAAATAATCCACCGCCACTGTTTCCGCCATTTACGGCTGTGTCAATTCTTATAACACGCATGCTAACAATAGAAACATTGTCAACCGCTGTCATTTTAATAATCTCTGATTTTACACTAACAGTCCCTGTAGTTGCAGAAATGCCTTCACCCTCTGGGTTTCCTATAGCAATAGCAGTTTGACCTACTTTTATACTATCAGAATCAGCAAAAGAAACTTCTTTTAAATTTTCATAATTGCTTCTAATAACAGGACTAGCATCTACATACAAAACAGCCAAGTCATACGACATACTTCCGCCAACATAATGAGCAGAAATAGCATAATCTGTGTATTCCAAACCATATAAATAACAAGTTATATATGAAGAAATATCTTGTTTATCTGTGTCATATACTACATGATAATTTGTTATAATGTAAGCACTTCCATCACTAGAAATATCATATAAAACACCTGAACCAGCTGAATAACCTAATTCTAACGCACAAAAAATTGAAACAGAAGACCTTAATCCGTTTGAAATTGCTACAATAGAATCACTTTCAGTTTCAGCATTAATATAAAAATCTAGTAAAAATGTTTCAAAACTATATTCACTTTCAATTTTACCTGTTGCATCAAGATAGGCGTCATAGATTTCTCTTAAAGTAAAGTCATCTCCTTGAACAGTGGTAAAAGAACTTTCAACATTGTAATTATCAGTTCCCATCAAACTACAACCGGATAAACTAACTGAAAAAATAATTGCAAATGATAATAATACTATACTTTTAAAAATTTTTTTCATTTACCCCTCACCTTCATATTATACCCAAACTGTTAAAAAAACACAACCTAATTTAATATTATTAATTTATAGTTTACATTATGCGTAAAAATGTAATCTAAATAAAAATTAAAAAAAATATTAATTATTAATCATTTTTTAAACACTTATATTATTAATAATTTATAAAAGTCATTTCAACTTAAGATTTTTAACAAAAAAACACTCCAATGATAAATAATAACGCTTATTAAAAAAAGTAAAAAATAAAAGATAACTTTTACTTAAAATTAAAATCTTGTTGATAAATTAATTAAAAACTTTTTATTTGAAAGCATATTGTTTTTGAACAATTTTTTCATATTTTCAGATTGTGAATAACTTGATTTTATCGCTGTTCTAATATTTCTTTCAATACTATCTGGCAAAACTTCATATCTTTTAGCCAATGTTAAATAAATGTCTGATTCAAAATTTACAATTTGCTTCTTTTTTACAATAATTTCAACAGCATCAGCAATATAATTGAAGCCTACATACTTACAATTCATACCTAGATTAAATAAAAAATTATAAATATCAAATTTGATATTTCTTTCATAATAATGCAAAACTGTATTCAAGTTATCTTTGTTGATTTCTAGCGTCATAATTACCTCGCAAGCATTAGAATATCACAATTTTTTAAAAAATCAATACTCAATATTAATTTTGTACAAAAATATTTTTAAAATGTTTGTTGACATCGATTAAAATAAAATAGTATAATCTAAAAAAGGATAAAGGTGTATATTATGAGGGGTAATATAAAAAATTATGATGATAGCAAAAATCGTAAAAGAGTAACTATAATAACAATAATTCTTTTGTTGCTTCTTTTGCTATTTATCGGAATTATTATAGGTTTTTTGTTGTATCAAGACAATGATAACAAAGATGAATTAGCAATAAAAGGCTACGAGATGACAACAAATTTTGATAGTCTTACTGAATCAAATAATTTTTACCAATTATATTACGGACAACAATTAAGTATAGGAGATTTTATAAATTTGAAAAAAATTTATGTGGACAACAGTGAAATTGATGTAGCAAAAGATGAAGTATCATCTAACCTTGAAAATTATGAAATGACAATTTATTTATACGACACAAATAGCACCAATGGTAATATAGTTGGAAGACTGATACCCATAAAAATACTTTCAAATTCTAACAATTATGATAATAAAATGGATTTAACATTAACCCAAGAATTTTTACAAGATAAATATAGTGGAACAACCAGTTATAATTCATATTATGTTTATAATTCTTCAAATGGAACAGTTGACTATATTCCACTACCTGGGAAAAGCGGTACAGCGTTTGCGTGTGAAATAACTATAAAATTTACTTATAAAAATGTTTATGGTGAAATGATAGAATATGATAGTGAAATAAATTTCGGAAAAATTATATGCATTGTGAATGATTATATAACAGATATTACTACAAAAAACGAAATAACAACAACCAGTCCTAGTAAAGAGTTTTTCACAATTAATTTTAAATCAGGAGCAAGCAGTGGATTTTCTAGTGAAAAATTCATATACAACCTTGAATTTGATTATACAGATAGTTCAAAGTATTGTGATGTGTTTAATATTAGAACAGGTCAAACTGGACAAAACAACTTAATGGATATTTCAACTACACTAAAACTTCAAGAAGTAACATCAAGCAATGATATAAACATTTATATTCTAGGTGGGGAAAATACAAAGACTTATTATTTTTATGACATAGTATGGCATTAATAAAAAAAACAAAAAACATATTGCGTTAATTAGTTCAATATGTTTTTTTATTGGTTTAATTGTGTGTTTTTGTTGTTGTTTAATTTTTATTATTAAATTAATTACTTCAATTTTTTAATATTTTTAATTTATTATTCTTTATATTTAATTTTCAAAATATTTATAAATATTTTTTTAAATGTTTTAATTAATATTAATTTTTATTGTTTTTATTTGTTTTAAAAGAGAAATAATAATATTTTTTTCGTTTTGATTTTTATTATATTTTTACTATTATTATATTATTAATTATTATTTTTATTATTTTGTTTATTGTTGTGTTTTTCCTAATATTTCAAAAAGAGTTATTTGCATAATCAAAAATAAAATTTTTTAATATTATCAAATTTATAAAAATATTATTTAAATAAAAATGTCTTATATGGTTATCAGTATAGATAATTATTTTTTCATTAATGTTTTCAAGTATGATTTATCTTCGGTTGACACTCGTTTGCTATCTCTACATTTTGATATAGTTTTATTCAAAACAAATGTGGAAATTTTTTTATTTTTTAAAAAAGACATTGTTTTATCTCTACATTTAACAAATGCTTCGCACAACAACCAAGCGATTGCCATATTAACATAATAATCTGATTCATTAGATAATGTTAAAATTATATCAAACACTCTATTAATATCTATATTATTAATAAAACCTTTTAATAAAATAATAATACCCAATCTTTTTTTAAAAGGATTTTTGTCCTTTATGCAACTTGCTGCATAATCAAAATATTTCTGTTTATTTGATATGTTAAACGAGAAATTTAAAGTATCCACTTGAGCCCAAGAATCACAAACTGATATATATTTTTCTAAATAATTTATTTGTTCATCTGCATTTTTAATTTTTGAAATAATTTTTCCAAAAAGTATAGTCAAACTAAAATTTTTTAATTCTATTTTATTAATAAAATCAGAATAATTACCTTTTGCTATTTTTTTTGACATTGAATCAATAATAGAGTATGGTATTGCCACGCAATCATAAAAAGTATTTGAAATTTTTTTTTCAAACTCTATATCATCTGAACCTTTCGAAAATTGAATAAAATAATTATAAAAATTATTAATACTTTCATCTGTCCATTCATTTAATACTAAATTCAAATTTATCTCCAATTACCTTTAAAACTCATCATCTAATCTTTATTTTATCTATAATAAATTAAGTCATAAAATTATTGCAACAATAAATTTTAATTATATTTTTTTTATTTTTATCAATTGTTGTATTTTTTGTTATAATTTTTATAAAATTTATCATTTTTATATATTTTTAACAAATTTACATTGTTTTTTATTATTTTTTTATTTATTTATAAATTTTTTTATTTAATTTATGCAGTTTTTATGTTATTAATAAATAATATATATTTATTTTTTATTATTTTAATTGTTAAACATCTTTTCAATAATTTTTATTTTTTTATTTTTTGCGTCAACTTCACATTTTACACCAATAGGCATAATCCCTCTTGGATATGAATGACCAAAATTCACATTGTAAATAATAGGTACATTGTATTTTTTTAAATAATCTTTATAAAACGAAATATATTCATCAAAATATATTTCATCAATAGGTTTACCTATTAACACACCATTTATAACTTTTAATATACCTTTATGTTTTAATTTATCTAATACCTTCTTTACATAGTTAGGTGATGGTTTTTCATCACTAGTTTCAATCATTAATATTTTGCCTTCCCATTCTTTTTTTGTTGGAAAAATTTTATATTTATCAACTAATTTATGACACTCATTGATATTTGATTTTAATTTATTATCAAAACTATCATCTACTACACCCAACATTCTACCTATTACATCTATACAGCCACCTAACAACTCCCCTTGCGCTTTACAATCTTTACCCAATGAAATATATCCGTGATTTTCTTTGTTTGAAATTCGTTTAACTCCTATTTGGTCTTTAGCAAAATTAACTCTTTCTTTGTACCATATATCACTTGATTCTATATCGAAAAGTTTATTTTCAAAAAACTTCTTAACTGCATTATAAGTATATGGCAACATATCTAATTCAAACTCGGCAAAGTCTGTTATAAAAGCAGGACCATAAAATGTATTTAATCCAAGTTTTCTTAAAATAAAATGTACGATTGTTATATCCGAATATCCTGTGAAAATTTTTGGATTATTTTTTATGATTTGTTTTACATTATTATTTTCAAATATATAAGGTATTATTTTATAAGAATCACTACCGCCTATTGCACATATAATTGCTTTTACATCTTTGTTTTCAAAAGCACTTTTTAAATCTTCCACTCTTTTTTGTGGATTGTCTTTAACAAACTCAATTCCTTTTAAAGCATTTTTCATATACATAGGTACAAGACCTAATTCTTTCAATCTTTTGTCTCCAAGTTCCAACTCGTGTTTTGCCCAAGGTTCTCCTAACATACCGCTAGATAAACTTACTATAGCTACTTTATCACCAACACTTAATTTATTTGCTTTCATATGATCTCCTTTTATTATTATAATATTTTTTTGTATTAAAACAAAACAATTAATAATTAAAAATATAAATAATTAAATATTTTAAATATAAAAATAAACATAGTTTAATATTAGATGTAAAATAAATATGATTAAATATAATAAATATTATCAAATATTAAAACATTTATAAAAATTAAAAAAATAATTTAATTATTAATAACAAATAAATAATAATCATAAATAGCATAATATATTGAATAAAAAAGTAATTTAAATTAATATATAAAATATTAAGCAATTTAAAAAATTGTTAAAAATTCATTAAAAATTCAATTTTTATTTGAATATTATTTTATTTTTAATATTTTTTTATCTGTAATTAATTTTTTGTATAAAATTAATATTCAAGTAAATAATTAAATTTAATATAAATTAATATTAATGGATTAGTATGAACAAAATTGTAATTATTGGTTGTGGAAATGTGGGTATGAGTTATGCTTACTGTTTGCTTAATAGTAATTGTATTGTTGATGAGATAGTTTTAATTGATATAAACAAAGATAAAGCGGAAGGCGAAGCATTAGATTTAATTCACGCTTCTGCTTGCTCAAATAAATTTATAAAAATTAAAGCAGGCGATTACAATGATTGTAATACCGCTGACATTGTTTGTATTTGTGCAGGAAAAAATCAAAAAAAAGGAGAAACAAGAACTGACCTTATTGATAAAAATGTTGTAGTTTTTAAATCAATCATAAAAGAATTAAATAAAACTTTATTTAATGGCATTTTTTTAATAGCTACTAATCCTTTGGATATAATGACTTATGTAACTTTAAAACTTTCAAAATTTAAACCTTGCAAAGTAATAGGCAGTGGCACAACTCTAGACACGGCAAGGCTTAGGTCAATATTAAGCGAAATATTAAAAATTAATCCAAAAAATGTACACGCTTATGTTATCGGTGAACACGGAGATAGCGAATTTATCAACTGGTCAAATGCATTTTTTGGTTCTAATCCAATTTTAAATTATATAGATGAGAATTCTCAAAATGAAATATTATTTAATGTAAGAAACAGTGCGTATGAAATAATTAATAAAAAAGGTAATACCTCATACGGAATAGGAATGTGCTTAAAAAATATTACTAATGCAATTTTGCAAAATTCTAATTCAATTTTTACAATATCTGCTTATGATAAAAACTTAAAAATTTGTATAGGGATGCCCGCTATAATCAATAAATCTGGAATAAGAGAAATAATCAATCTAAATTTAAATAAAGATGAAAAAACATTATTAAAAAATTGCTCTGACAAAATAAAATCCATGGTCAAAGCAATTGAAAATAATCTAAAATATTAAACAATCAACAATATGAAATTAATTATCCAATCAATAACTAATAAACTTGCAAAAGCTATTGAAATAATTATTGCTGGTTTTGATTTGATTTTTGAAACCAATTTTAATAATGGGTCAAATACTAATGCCATAATTGCTGTAATTAAAATTCCCCATATTATCGAATATGTAAGACAAATATATCCACGAAAATTTAAAGGTTCTTCAGAATAATTCCATAGCATTGTATCAAAGCATAAATCAAAGAAAACAGCAGTAACAAGTTCAGCAAAAGTTGCAACCACCATAGCAAGTACAGCATAGATAAAAACTCTTATTACAGGATTGTCGACTTTAGACAATATACCTCGTTTATTTTGTGGTGTACCCATTAAAAGAAATATTACTATTACACAAAAACCATATATAGTGCAAAATGGTAAAGTCAAGAATCCCCTATCCTCAAAATGACCTAATAGTATCCATTTATATACTGTTTCCATGCACCAGCCTAAAAAGGAAAATATTAAAAA
>CASFFI010000080.1 GCA_949293925.1 uncultured Christensenella sp.
AATTCTTCGCTTGGCAATTCATATCTTTCTATAACCAAAGCAGAATTTTGAAGTTCAACATTTGCTAATTTATTTATATGGGCATTGTATCCCAAACCACCCAAAGAGGTAGAAATATTATCAAAAGTAAATGCACGCACTTTTTCAGGTTTTACAGATTTACCCCAAATAGTTTTAATATCATCAACATTATATGCTCTTGCGTGAATGATACTTTTACATTCACTAATGTTTTCAATATTTAAATTGTCAGGCAATACTTCAAAAGGAGAGCAAACAGTAACATCAATATCACCTATCTTAACACTTTTTTCTGTATCGCTGATTCTTATATTTGTGCCTTTATCCGCATTCCAAGAAATCTTATAAAAAGCAGTTCCTGTAATTTCTGACCAAGTTACTGCGTGTCTAACGATATCTTTTAAATCTATACTATCTGTAACACTTGATAAAATTTCTTTAGACAACCTTGCGCTTTCAATATCTGCAATATCATTTGAAGCAGGTAACACAGAAAGAGTTGGTATTTTGTCTATAATCCTGCAAATTCGTGCCTCTATATTTGATGCAATATGATTAAACACTTCTCTTTCTTGCCAAAAATACTGTTTATCACTATCAAAAATGTTTCCATTATTTCCGATATAACTATATTGATTGCCTATCATAAAATTGATATTTAATTGCCATTGAGATTCAAGATTTCTTCTTTGTTCTCGCCTTGAATTAAAATCATTGACAACGCTTTCAACTAGTTGCTCTAAATATTTAGTTTTTTTCATTTTTTACTCCTTTTGATTTATAAATAGGTTCAATATTTTTAGGTACTACAATTTTCCCAATTATCGAATACAATTCATTTAAGCAAGTATCACATAAATGAATACTGCTATCAAATACAAATTTTTTATTTAAAATTGTATAGGTTGCTAAATTTTTACAACCGCTTCCATCACATTTGATGTTCATTCTCACTTTTTCTATTTCCATTTTCTTCCTCCTGTAAAAGTTGTTTAATTAAACGCTTTTTTTCATTTTCAAGTTCTTCATCTGACATATTTTTGATATTCAATTCTTGTGAAACTGAATAAACAAATTTTAATAAATCGACATCTGGGAGAGTTAATTTTGTAACTTCTTTTTGTTTGCCAATTTTTAATATTCCATTGCTATCTGCAACAAATTCTTTATTTAACTCTTTAGTTATTCCGCCCATTGCTAATTTTTTTAATCTTTCCAAAGTTTTTATATCAAATAAATCATTCATACTTTTTCAATCTGTTTATAAGCCTTGCTTTATGCCTAGAAATTTCTGTTGAATTGTCTTCTACTTTTTTTACTTTTAATTTGCTAAACATTAAATAATATCTAAGTTCGTCCATTGCGTGGTCATCTTTTTTAATAGGCGCATCATCATTGCCCCAAAAATAACCTTTTATTTCTCGAATCATATTTACGCAACTTTTAAATATAAATAGATGCCTTTTCCCGTCGTTAGTTCTAATGTAAGACTTAACTTTATTAATCCCTGAAAACAAGTCTTTATTTACATCAGTATTACAACTAATACCTAATTCATCAAAAAGCATTGTAACAGACTTTTCACTTGCAAGTGTTCTCTGATTTGCCGCACTGTCTATAAGTGCTTGTAATTTTCCATTAAATCCCCTGTGCCAGTTTAATCTATCAGCTATTTCCAAAATTTTTTTAGCGTGATAATCAATAGGTTTATCTGATTCATAATGTTCTGCCACTACATAAACATTACCATCATAATCTCTTGCATAAAAATGACAAGAAAGAGGATTTTTTAATCCCGGGTCAATCGACACCAAATCATACCAATCTGTAGGTACATCAAAAGGTTCAATTACATTCACCCGCTCATCAAACTCACTATAAACAAGCCCTCCAAAACTCATAAATTCGCCATACTTTCTAGCCCTTAATTCATCTGAAGACAAACTGCTCTCAAGCATTTTTTTTGCTTCAACAGAAATGTAAGGATTGTCGTCCCATTGCATAAATTCATACCAAATATTTGGGTCATTTTTTTCGTTTAGATAAATATCGGTATAAATAAAAGTTAGCCCTTTTAACGGAGTCATCGTACCCCACATATAACCATTTCTATCAAGTAATCGCATTTTGCATTCAATATAAATATCTAAAACAGGTTCTTCATCAAACCAAACATAATCAAGACTTGTTCCCTGGAACTTTTCTCTTCCTTGTTCTTGATTTTTAAAACCAATTCTAGATAAACTGCCAAAGACATTTCTAACTAAAATATAATCAATTATTCCATTTTGAGGACTGTCTTTTCTTCCACTAGACATCACAATGCCTGCAATCCAATCAGGATTTAAATAATACAATATTTTCTTTTGAGCGACATCACGTTGTACTTGAGAGGTCAAAGACACCACCCAACCTTCAGTTGCTCCTTGTATTTTTCTATAAGGATGACAACCTCGTGCAGTGTAAACTACTTCAACGGCACCACACTCTGTTTTACCGCTTCTGTTTCCACCAAAAACCCAGCGATTTTTCTTATCTGTTTTATGGAATTCAATTTGCTTTAGATGAACTTTATCGCCACTATTGTATAATCGTAGTTTATTATTATTTAAACGAATTTTTTGTTCTCTTTCGATGTCTAAAATTTTTCGCACGACTTCGTACATATCTGTGAATATACAACACTTTTTTTCAAAAAAACCTAATAGGTGTCAAAATCTAAAAAATTATTTAGGTTAAAATTAACTTATGGTATTAATTCTAATAATAACTATAGTTTTTAGTACAATTTTTCCTAGTCCTATTGAAGCCTACGCTTATAGTGAAAATTTTTGCTATGCTCGAGTAATGACTGATAACACTTATTTATATAAAACCCCAACAGAAGATAACGACCTATCTAATGTAATGTTTATTTTGCCAAAAACATATTTTGTGAAAGCAACCTTAACAGTTGGAAATTTTGCAAAAGTAGAATACAAAGATGTGACAGGCTATGTTAAATTAAACAATATAAAATTTACTTCTAACATTCCAATAAATCCCTATTTAGATAATATAAGTTTTAGAGTATATTCTGAAGTGTCAAGACCTCTTAGAACTTCCCCGTATGCCAGTACAGGTGCCAGCAATTTAATTATGTATATGCCTTTATATACTAGAGATGTAGAATTTTACGGGACCATTCAATCTGAAGCAGTAATTGAACTGAGAACAACTACCTGGTATTACATTAAATATTACGGAGATGAAATAATAAAAGGATATTGCTATAGTGATGGTTGCGACTATATGACTGAATATAGTGATAATACTGAAATAGTAACATATATAGATTCGTTTGAACCGAACACGGAGAAAAATACAGATACAACGTTAAAATTAGGCGATGAAAAAACTAGTGTAGTGATAATTTTATTATCAATTCCAGCACTAGTTTTCACCATCATGGTATTAAAACAATCAAAAATATTAAAAAGTAAAAACAAAAAATCAAAAGAAATAAAAGACTTTTAAACAACCTCCTCTATATGTCTTCTTCTAATAACTTGTCCCTTAATTCGTTCAAGCCAACATTCTTTATAGATAATTTCTACAATTTTTTTAGAGTATTCCATTTTATTAATTTCGTATGCCAAAGCAGACATTGCCTTTTTTATTTTTCTAAAAACCGTTCTTTTAGTAACATTTAAAATACTTGCCATACTTTCTACACTACAAACGTATTTCATTTTTAAAATAATTATTTCTCTTAAATTTAAAGGTAATTTTTTTACACACTCATCAATAACTAATTTCAAATTAATAAGCTTATTTTTTCTTTCAATTAAATCGGTGATTTTATCAGCAATTTCTTCAGTTTCTTCAGAACCAAAATTAGTGGCAAAATTATAAATAAAACCATCTATAGCTTTACAAGTTCTTTCAAAAAACTTATAGCCAGTAACTAATGCTTCTGCATCAATTTCGTTAATCATAATACCCCCTTCAATACATACGAATTATAGAAAAATTAGAACATAATGTCAACATTTTGCGACAAATTTTTTAAAATATTGTATAAAATGATAAAAAAATAAGTATTTGAACAAAAATAATCAAATACTTATAGAACATATATTCTATTATTTCCAATAATTAGTAATCTTTCCGCCGCCATAGCACATTCCGTCTTCTGCATATAAAACAGCGAATTGACCTTTTGTAACAGCTCTTTCAGGATTATCAAATTCTAATATCATTTTTCCATTGTTAAAAGTCACTTTGCAAGGTTTGTCTGGTTCTCGGTATCTAAGTTTTGCAAAAGCATTAAAAGGCAAATCAATGACATCTGTTATCCAATTAAAATCAGACACTTCAACAAATTTAGAAAACAATTCGCTACCTTCACCGCAAGACACTATCAACTTATTAGTTTTCACATCTTTATCAACAACATACCATCTATGTTGCGCATATCCACTTTTTCCTCCAATGTTTAATCCTTTTCTTTGTCCAATAGTATAATAGACGCAACCATCGTGTTCGCCCAAAATATTACCATTTGTATCTACAATTAATCCAGGTTTTGCAGGAATGTATTCTTTTAAGAATTTTCTAAAATTTCTTTCTCCTATAAAGCAAATACCTGTGCTATCCTTTTTATTAGCAGTAACCAACCCATTTTCGCTAGCAATTTTTCGAACTTCTGTTTTTAATAAATCTTGTAAAGGAAATATAACCTTTGAAAGTTGCACTTGACTAATTTCACACAAAAAATATGTTTGGTCTTTAGACAGGTCTTTTGGTTTATAAAGATAAAACTTGCCATCTCTTTCAACTCTTTTGCAATAGTGTCCAGTAGCTATCAAATCAGTGCCCATCATAAGAGCCCTTTCCAAAAATGGTCCAAATTTTATTTCTCTGTTGCACATTACGTCAGGGTTAGGTGTAAACCCCATTTGATATTCTTTAATAAAGTAATCAAATACTCTTTGTAAGTATTCTTTTGAATAGTTTACGCTAAAATAAGGTATTCCAATTTTGTTTGCTACACGCTTTACATCTTCAAAATCTTGTTTTGCAGAGCATACGCCAAATTCATCATTTTCTTCCCAATTCTGCATGAACATACCTACAACATCATATCCTGCTTTTTTCAAAAGAAGTGCTGTAACCGAACTATCAACACCACCACTTAAACCTACAATAACTTTCATAACACTCCTAAAGTAAACTAATCATTTAGAGTAAGGCAACGAGACCGGAACCTTAAATCTATTAAAACATATCTTTATAAAGTCGCTTGTCCAAAAAACAAAAACCACAGCGAACATACAAGCGAATATTGATAAGAATGAGTTGTAAACATACCCCGACAAATTCCCTTGCAAATAATACAGCAAAAAATACCCAACAGTAGATATTAAATTAATTAATCCCCTGTAAATTCTGCCAATATAGTAATAATGAGCACCAAACAAGCCACCGAAAAGACAAGCGATAATTAGTTTAGTTTTAGAAATATCACTAGGCAGAGTTGAAACACTGATAACACGCTGATATTCTTTTAATTTAAAAGCCAACTTTGCTTCTTTATTAGTAGCAGTTTTAGCTTTATTAAAATTTAAACCACATCTTCCGCAATTTTGCATATTCGAAGCGACTTTCAAATTGCATCTAGGACAGCGGATAAATTCTTTAGATTTTTTTAATTTTTTAGATTGATTTTTTCCCACCCTAAAAGTCTAACACATTGCAAAAAAAAAAGCAAGTCTAGAATTTAGATATGCGTCTTAAATGCCTTTTTGCATTTTCAAATGGATAAGTCAAAAAACATTCTACTAATTTTTTTGCTTTTTTAAATGAAATCATTTTAGCACCCAAACACAAAACATTTGCATCTTCATGGAATCTTGCAAGTTTAACAATCTTTTTATTATATCCCAAAACTGCACGAATACCCTTAAATCTGTTTGCAACCATATTAACGCCGACACCACTACCACAAATGAAAATTCCAATGTTAGACTTGTCTTTTAATACTTCTTTAACTGCAGTAATGACATAATCAGGATAGTCATCATCTTTATTGTATTCTTTTGACCCCATATCAACAAATGAAACATTATTCTTAATAAATACTTTTACTAATTTTTCTTTATAATAAAACCCCGCATGGTCACACGCTAAAACAATCATTTTTATCTCCTAATGATATTTTATCACAAATCAAATTTTAAAATCAAACATATACAAATATAAACAAAAAAAGAACTATAAATAATCCGTAGGGTTAAAATATAGTTCTTTTTAAACTTAAAATAATGTAATAGTGTTTTAAACCTTTAAACTTACGATTTCTTCATTAGCACTGTCTATTAATATTCCAGCAGTTGAACCATCACTTCCTATAAAAGCAATATACCAATAATATGTTTTATTCTCAATATCAGAATAATCCTTTAAAATTCTTACATACGCTTCCCATTCGCCAGATTTATTTAATTTTGAAATATTAGATTTCAAATTAGAAGTAGCAAGTTCTATTGCCCTATCTTTTGAAACAGCAAAATTTTTAGAAACGCATTCTAAGGTTTTATCTACAACCTGCCCTCCACCAAAATTAATTGTAACAGAGACTTGTGAATCTTGTGGGATACTGGTTTCAATATCCACTAAAAATGAATTATCATACGGACTTTTTTCCATATTGCCGGTATAATAACTTTCCCCAAAAGTAATACTATAGGTTATATTTTCAGAGTTAATTACAGAACCATCAGTTTTATTTAGTATTAGAACACCAAAAGGTACCAATTCTGAAATCTGACCATCAAGAGAGTAATCTTTTTCTCTTTCACCAGAGAGTAGGCTAATAGTGTATTCTTCATCACTAGAAATGAACATAACATCTCTAACTTCAATTAAATGTTTTGTCAAATCTAAATTTTCATTAGGTTTTTTTGCTTTACACGCAAACAAAAATATACTACTAGCAACTAGCACCAAAATCAAACTTGCTAAAAGTGCTATCATTTTTTTGCTTAATTTAAATTTAATGTTGATTTTTTTCATTTTGCACCACCTATAACAAAATATGTTATGTGGACAAATTTAGAACTGAATAATTTTACTTCATCAAAATTCTACAAAACTATCACATCGGTTGTAAGAAGACTAGAAGCGACACTACACGCATTAGATAAAGCAGAAATAGTAACTTTCAAAGGGTCCACTATTCCCGACTCCATCATATTACAAAATTTATTATGTAATAAATCATATCCAAAATTTTTATCTTTGCTAGAAATAACGTTATTTAAAATATCGTCACTTTCTATCCCTGAATTTCTTAACATTTGTTTTAGTGGCATTTTTATAGAATCAATTATAATTTTACCGCCGTATTTTTCGCACTCATCAAAAGTTTGTAAATATTTTTCGCACTCTTTAACGCATTTTAATAGAGCAACCCCACCGCCACAAACAATACCATCAGACATAGCAACTTTAGTTGAATTTAAAGCATCTTCGATTCTCAATTTTCTTTCAAAGACTTCAACATCACTAACACCACCTACCAAAATGCTACCAGATTTTCCATTAAGTCTAGTAATTCGTTCAGATAAAACATCTAAATCGTACAAGTTATCAGAAGAATTTTTTAGTTCAATTAATGCCGAGACATATTCATCAATATTTACATTATCTGATTTAATTATTGTCGTTTCAATGCTATTTGAAACAATTTTGTCTGCCCTTCCCAAATCAGAAATTTCAGCAAATTTTAAATCGTTTTCATC
>CASFFI010000081.1 GCA_949293925.1 uncultured Christensenella sp.
AATTGGATTTCAGATTTATGGGATAAAAAAAGTGAATAATACTTTGAAAATACATCTAATTGTGATATAATTAGGTGTATTTTTTATTAGGAGAATTTATGGACTTATTTGAGCTGCTAAAAGAAAGAAATTTAATTTATCAAACAACAGACGAAAATGCGTTAAAAAATATGTTGAAAAATCAAAAAATCACAGTATATAGTGGTGTTGACCCAACAGCAGATAGTTTGCATATTGGCCATTGCGTACCATATACAATTTTAAGAAGATTTCAACAAGCAGGGCATAGAGTAATAATTTTAATAGGCGGTGCAACAGGTGCTGTAGGCGACCCATCAGGCAAGACTGAACTTCGCTCAATGCTAACAAAAGAAGCGATAGACGCAAATATTGAAAAAATAAAAGAAAATGCTAAATTATTTTTAAATTTTGACGGCGAAAATCCTGCGATAATTGTAAACAATGCTGAATGGTTCAAAAACTATTCATATATTGATTTTATGCGTGAAATTGGCGTACATTTTAACGTAAATAAAATGTTAACAAATGAAATATATGCAAAAAGATTAGAAAATGGCGGTTTAACATTCTTTGAAATGGGTTATATGCTAATGCAGGCGTACGACTTTGTATATTTGAATAAATTGTATGATTGCACTTTGCAAATCGGTGGTGCAGACCAATGGGGAAACATAGTAGCAGGTGTTGAACTAGGCAGAAAATTAAACTTTGTTAATAATGAAAACAGAACTTTTGTCGCAATGACTAATCCATTGTTATTGACTCCTGAAGGTAAGAAAATGGGAAAAACTGAAAAAGGAGCAATATGGATTTCCAAAGACAAAATATCAGCTTTCGATTTTTATCAAGGAATATATCAAACACCAGATTCATGTGTGCGACTTATGTTTAGTATGTTTACAGATATTCCAATGAGCGAAGTAGATGATTTAATAAAGACTGATATAGTAGAAGCAAAAAAGAGACTATCATACGAAATCACCAAATTCATTCGTGGAGAAAATGATGCAAATCTAGCAAAAAAAATGTCTGAAAATTTATTTGAAAATACAGTTATTAATAAGGATAATGCTCCAAAACTATATTTTGATAATTGCAACCAAAATGAAGTAAATATTCTTGATATTTTGGTATCTACAGGATTTATATCCAGTAAAGGAGAGGGTAGAAGGTTAATAACACAAGGTGGTTTATCATTAGATGATAAAATACTTAATGACCCTAATATAACAATATCAAATGAAGAATTAAAAAATGGCATTTTTGTAAAAAAAGGAAAAAAGAATTTTGCAATGATTTTAAAAAAATAAACAAATTAAAACGACAAAATTTAAAAATTAGAATTAATAATTATTCTATAAAATAAAATTAAAAACAAAATTTAATTAAACACTAAATATGATTTTAAATCAAATAGAAAATAGAGATGTTTAAATTCAAATATGCAATATAAAACAAAAAATAATGTGCATTGTAGTACATTATTTTTTAATTAATTAAATTGATTAACAATAACAAAAAATATTAAATTATAATAAAATACAAATTATACCGCCCTTGCCTTGATTAATGATTTTACCGATAGTTCTTCTTAATTTTAATTGTAAATTTTCAGGCATAGATGTCAATTTTGAATTCAAACCTTCATTTACTAAACTTTCAAGTGATTTCCCAAACATATTAGTTTGCCAAATATTAGTAGGATTTTCTTCAAATTCTTTTAATAAGAAATTTGCAAAGTCTTCGCTCTGTTTTTCTCCTCCCATAATAGGGCTAACCTCTGTTTCTACATCAACCTTCATTATGTGAAGACTAGGAGCTTTTGCCTTTAATTTAACAGCGCAAGAGCCATTTTTCTTAACTATTTCAGGCTCCATCAACTCCATTTCGTCCATAGATGGCACTACAACGCCATAACCTGTTTCCTCAACTCGATTTAAAGCGGCAGCTATTTTATCATATTTTGTTTTAACATCTGTTAATGTTTTTAAAACAGAAACTAGTTCATAATCACTTTTAATTTCTTGCCCACATTGCGTTGATAACACTTCAAAAAACAAGCCTTGCTTTGGAACAATTTGTATTTCAACTACTCCATTTGACATATTAATGTTGCTTGCAATTATAGGTTCAAAATGCTCGCTGTTTTCAAATAATACCACATCTTTTTTGAACTGTCCTATTTTTTCTACTCCATTTAAAGCGCGCATTAATTCATCAGTTATTTCAACTATTATAGAATCATCACTTTTTAATGCTTTTAAAAAAGGAGGGAATATTACATCAATGCGTTCAATTGGGAATTCATTTAATGCTTGCGATAATATATTTTTAGTATCTTCTTCTGTCATATTTAAAACGTCCATAGTTAACACCTCTTTTTTATATTCTCTTTCCATTCTTTCTTTTAAAACTTTTACTTCTTGTTGATTTTTATTTGCAGTGTTTAGTACTATTACAAAAGGCTTTTTAGATTTTTTTAATTCAGCGATTGTTCTTTTTTCTGCATTTTTGTAGTCACTTCTTTTTAAATCAGTAAATGAGCCGTCTGAAGTCAACATTATAGCAAAAGTTGAATGTTCGTTAATAACCTTTTTAGTCCCAATAGACGCTGCTTCAACAAGCGGAATTTTTGTATTGCTCCAAGGTGTTTTTACCATTCTAGGTTGGTCATTTTCTATAGCCCCCAATGCCCCATCTACCATAAAACCAACGCAGTCAACAAGTCTAACATTAAACTTTACGCCATCAATGTTAACGCCAACGGAATTAGATGGTATAAATTTAGGTTCGGTTGTCATAATTGTAACCCCATCGGCTGATTGTGGCATTTCATCTCTACATCTATTTAAATCATATTCATTAGTAACATTTGGCAAAACAAATTTATCTATAAACTTTGAAATAAATGTAGATTTTCCTGTTCTTACAGGCCCTACCACTCCAATATAAACATCTCCTTTTGACCTTTGTCTTAAATCTTCGTACAAATGATAGTACACCTTAAACCTCCAAACACTAATGAATATTATGCAAATAAACCTATTATTAGAACGAATTTTTAAAACAAATTAATAAATTGAAATATAAAATATGTGTTTGTTTATTTTAAAAGCCTTAAATTATCTTGCTATGTTTATTTATAATCATCAAACTTTAAATATTTATTGAATTATATTATTTTCTTGAATTTATTTATATAATTTTGTAAGATTTCAATAAAATGATTTTATAGTAATTAATATTGTAATTTTTAAATTTTATTTTAATAACATTATATTAATTTTTAATTATATTTAACATTTAAAAAAATAATAAATTAATTAATAATAAAAATAAAAAAATTCTAAAAATATTTTAAATACATTACATAATTTTTTTAACAAATATTTTTACACATATTAATAATTAAATGTTTAATAATCAAAATAAAATAAAAAAATCGCCAATACGCGATTTTTATATTCTAACTATAAACAGATTATTTTATTTTGTTGATAAAATGTTTTATTAATATAGATAAATCATATCGTATCTATTATTAATATTTTACAAACAATAATTATTGTTCTTTTTTACTAACACTTCCTTGATAAATTCCATTTTCAGAGTTTACAATTCCAGTTAAAATTTCTTGACTAGTAATTTCAGTTTCATCGTAAGTTACCAGACCACTTTCATCAACATTGCTAGCAGAAATTACATTTCCATAATTATAGCAACTATTTACTGTTATAAATTCATCAATATTTTCTTTTGTTGCAATCAAAACACCAACAGTATTACCTGTTATATCAGCATAATTTGAACACCAATTATATTCTAAAGTTGAATATACATATCCTACAAAAGCACCTATATTTGTTTCTGCATTAATACTATAATAATTTATACAATTATTTAAAACAACTTTAGTTGAAGTATTTACAGAATTATTGTTGTAACCAGCTTTATAAATAAATGGAGTATAATTCATGTTAGCGAAATCAGTACTTCCTGTTAAAGTAATTCCATCAAATGTTGTTACATATTCTTTATTATCAACATTTGATATGTTACTAATATCTCCAGCATTTCTAACTAATGAAACAGGTCCGTTTGCTTGAATATTTAATGAACTAATAGATGCACCTAATACATTTTCAAAAATATAAAAGATAAAATTTTCATCTGTACTTTCAATGTTGCCCAAGTAAATTGTTTTTCCATTACCATTTATATTGCCTGTGAATGTACCTTTAATCAAACTTAAATAAGTTTTATCTGATGATATGTATTTATACTCACCTAAATTGTCATCAATTTTTTCTACAAAATTGTAACTGCTAAAATCTATATCATCAACTATTCTATAATATTTGTCTAAATTAGTTGTAGTTATTTCTTCTCCCGTAGAATAATCAACAGTATCGCCCGCAATCTTTAAAAATTGTTCCGCAGTACCAACAAGATAAGGGTCTGATGATATTCCAGTTCCGCCTCTAAAATCTCCAACATTTACTATTACTATATGATTTGAAGTCATTTCATACTTTTCTGTATCAAATGGAATAAAAATATAAGCAACAGCATTTTCCCCTAAAGTTGTTAATTCTAAATCTGGAGTTTCCCATTTGACTGTACCCAAATGAGCATATTCATCTTTTAATGTAATTTCTCCAAGGCCTTCATCAATTGCAACATACTCGTTATATTCTACTTCAAAATCAACACCAGGTGTTAAAACTTTTTTAACTCCTGTGAATACCACTTCACCTTTAACTCTATTGTATTTTTTATTGTTTGTAGGAGTAAAAGTCCAACTATACGAGTTTTCCCCTAACTTTAAAATATTGTTGTCCCAAGCAATATTTCCTTCAACATTTTCCCCTTCATACTCAGCAGAAACAAGTTGAATTTCTGGTAAAACACCTATATCCATTGTTATTGTAGAAGTTTCAAAAGTCTGAATTTCTACTAATGGAGTAACTTTATCATTTTTATCACAAGCAGAAAGCACAATTCCGCCAAAACCAATAATCAGCGCCACCAAAACCAAATTAACAACTTTCTTCATTATTCCTCCTAACTTATAAATAATTTTATAATAGTAGTTTGTACAATGTCAAATAAAATTATCAAATTAAAACTCAAATAAGTAATTAATATAGTTTAACTCAATATGATGAAGATTTAATTAACAAATATAATAATTGTGAATAACAATAAAAACTATGTTATATATATTATAAACAATTAAAACCTATGTGGATATTTTAAACAATATATATTTTTCACACTAAATTCTCATATTTGTAATAATCAAATAAAAGCATAAAAAATTATATAAAAAAATGAGTGTAGAACACCCATTTATAAAAAATTTATTATTTATTTTCGATACCTGAAACTTTAACACTAGGACCCATAGTAGGAGCAACGAAAACGCTCTTCATATAAGTACCTTTAGCTGCTGCTGGTTTTGCTTTAATCAAAGCATTAATAACAGCATCAAAGTTTCTCATAAGTCTTTCAGCACCAAAACTTACTTTTCCTAAAATAACGTGAACAATATTAGTTTTGTCAAGTCTGTATTCAACCTTACCAGCTTTTACATCTTTGATTGCTTTTGCAACATCAGTTGTAACAGTGCCAGATTTAGGGTTTGGCATTAAACCTTTAGGTCCCAAAATTCTAGCTGCTCTACCGATAACGCTCATCATATCAGGTGTAGTGATACAAACATCGAAATCCAAAAAGTTTTCTTTAACTATTTTATCAATAATGTCAGTATCTCCGACAATATCAGCACCATTAGCTTTAGCAATATCAGCATTATCACCTTTTGCAATAACTAATACTTTTACATTTTTACCAGTACCTTCAGGTAGAACAACAACGCCTCTTACTTGTTGGTCTGCTTGACGACCATCAACACCTAGTTTTACATGAAGTTCTACAGTTTGGTCGAATTTAATAGTTGAATTTTTAGCAATTTCAACAACCTTATTGATAGCTTCTTCTGCAGAGTAATTTTTAGACTTATCAATAAGTTCAATACTCTTTTTCATATTTTTACTAACTTTACTCATTGATTAATCCTCCACTACTTCTACGCCCATACTTCTAGCAGTACCAGCAACCATACTCATAGCAGCTTCAATAGAAGCAGCATTTAAGTCAGGCATTTTGATTTCTGCAATTTTGCGTACTTGTGATTTTGTAATTTTTCCAACCTTTTCTTTAGGGGTTTTACTTGAACCCTTTTCAATACCTGCTTCTTTACAGATTAAAACTGCAGCAGGTGGAGTTTTTAATACAAAAGTGAAACTTCTATCTTCATAGATAGTGATAACACAAGGTATAATATAACCCACTTTGTCTTGTGTCTTATCGTTAAATTCTTTAACAAATCCTGCTATATTTATACCATGAGGTCCCAAAGATGAACCAACTGGTGGGCCTGGTGTAGCCTTAGCAGCAGGAAGTTGAATTTTAACAATAGATTTGATTTTTTTTGCCATAATTCTCCTCCTAAATGGCGTGGTTAATTGGATAATAAAGATTTTATCCTCCCACGAAATCTCTCTCTTTAAAGGCTGATTAGTTTCCTCATTTTTTAAATCAACATTAAATAATAATTCATAAAATTTGATTTGTCAATATGAATAAAAATTTTACATATTTATTAAATTCAGTATTTATACAAAATAACAACATAAAATTTTTTAAAATTTTTATTTACTTTAAGAAAAGAAAGATTAACTTGCTACTCTAATTTGATTTATATTTAATTCTACTTCTGTTTCTCTGCCAAACATTTCAACATTTGCTTTTAATTTGCCATTTTCCATATCAACCGAAGTAACAACACCTACAAAAGTAGCCAATGGACCATCTACAATTTCAATTCTGTCGCCAACTTTCACATCGTTATTAGTAACAATCCTTTCTAGGTGAAGTCTTTGAACTTCGTCTGGAGTTATAGGAACAGGTCTTCCTTTTGGACCAACAAAGCCTGTAATGTATTGTGTACGAGTAACTGCGTGCCAAATATCATCACCATATTTCATTTTTACAATAATATATCCTGGCATCATTTTTCTAGGTACTAATTCCTTTTTCCCTCTTTTTTCAACCAATTCATCTTCCATAGGGATTATAATGTCAAATATTCTATCTTGCAAATTGTATTTATCAACAACGATTTCTAGATTTTGCTTAGCAATGCTCTCATATCCAGAATAAGTATGAAGTACATACCAATTTGGCTCTTTATCAATTTCTCTATCTAAGTTTGCCATGAATTCTCCTTATGAACCAGATACAAGCCTAACTAAAGCATTGTATCCAAGACTTAAAACTCTATCAAATCCAAAAATTACTAATGCAAAAACAACAACTACTGCTAGTACAATACCAGTTTGCTTCAATACAGTTTTAAAACTAGGCCAAGTAACTTTTTTAATTTCATTTAATGTATCTTTAGCAACTTTTTTAGTTTTGCTAGGCTTTTTAGTTTTTTCAACCTTCTTTTTATCTGATTTTTTATTAGATTTCTCTACTTTTTCAATAACTAATTTGTCAGATTTTTTAAAATCTTCTTGATTTGATTGTTTTTCAACAGTTGTGCCATCAGTATTAGTTTTAACTATATTTTCAGAGTTTTCAACTAAATTTTCTTCATTTGGAATATTTTTATTTTCTTCCATATACCCACCTTAAAATTATTTTGTTTCTTTGTGTTCAGTTTTTTTAGCACATTTTGGACAGAATTTGTTAAGAACAATTCTTTCTGGATTTTTCTGTTTATTTTTTGTAGTATCATAGTTAATTTCTTTACAAACAGTACATTGTAATCTAACCTTATCTCTTTTTATATTTTTTGCCATACATTTCTCCTAAAAAAAACACCGCAAAAGGTGTTATCTTTAGTTATTATAACTTGTAAAAAAATAATTGTCAATAGATTTCAAAAATTTCTTGTAAAATATTACATCGAAAATGTAAATCAAAGTAAAAATAAATAATGTTTAAATAAAAAATAATTAAAGATATGTAAAATGTTTTTTCTTGATTCATATTAACAAAATACCGAAAGTCTAATATATTGTACAAAATTAATGTTTACAGCGGAGGACATTGAATGTTTATTAGTGATTTTTTAAATAGTATAAAAAGTGGTTTGTTAATAAAAAATGGAGTACTAACTAAAGTTATCGGAAATCCTAAAAAGATAGTGATACCAGAAAGAGTTACAGAAATTGGTGATTTTGCATTTTTCTATTGCTCATCATTAACAGAAATTGTAATTCCAGGGACAGTAAAAAGAATAGGCAAAAATGCATTTGAAGGGTGTTCTAGATTAGAAAATGTAATAATTTCAGATGGTGTTGAAGAAATTGATGATTATGCTTTTAGTGGATATTCTTCATTAAATCATATTGAAATCCCTGCAAGTGTTAAAAGAATTGGTAAAAGTGCATTTGAAGGCGCATATAATTTAGCATCTGTAAAAATTTCAAATGGTGTTGAAAAAATAGATGATTACGCATTCTTCTATTGCCCATCACTATCGTCTGTTAAAATCCCAGGAAGTGTAAATAAGATAGGTAGAAATGCTTTCTATAGTTGTCCTTCACTAAAGTCTGTAACAATTGCAGAAGGCGTTAAAGAAATTGAAGATTATGCTTTTTCTAACTGCCCAGCATTGAAATCAGTTCATATTCCAAATAGTGTAAATAAAATGGGCGAAGAATCATTTGATGACACTGTAAAAATTATTTATTTACCTCAAGATTTAACAGAAGAAACTACTTTACAAAAATAGGTTTTAAAAATTAAATAATAATTATTTGTTATGATTAAATATTACAACTAATTGCTAACTAAAACTAATTACATGATTTATATTCCATTAGTTAATATTGTCTAAAATTTAATATTTAAGATAAATTTCGTTATTATTAAAAATTTATACGATTAAAATTATAAACATATTTAATTAGTATTCATAAATAGTGTAAACATATTTCATTAATATCTATAGATTAAAAAAACTATAACAATTTTTCAAATTTAATCTTGAATTTCAAACTGATTGTTGTAAAAAAATTTTATACTTATGACGTTATAAGAGATGTTGTTATAATGGTTACTCATTTATATATTCAAAAATTAAGTTTAACCTTTACAATAAATGAAATATTTAGATTAGAGAAAAAAACTAAGAGTCGTGCTAGATTTTTTGCCTACACAACTCTATCGCATAAGCTTTTATTATTCGCTATTGCATTTCTGTTAATAAAGGGTTAAGCCGGCTTAACCAGACAAGCATTCGTGTAAATTTTATTATTAATTTTCTATATTTTTCAAGTTGTTTTCTGTTGTTGGAATACGATTAAAACATTGTTTTATAAAACCAATAGATTTCTTTCTCAAATCGTCTATGTTGCTTTCAAATTCTTTTCTTGAAGGACTATTCCATAATTTTATTATTTCAGCCACATATACACTATTATTTTCGTCACTGTTTTTAATATACTCTAATAAGAATTTTATTTTATCTTCAATAGAACCTGTCTTCAAAAATTCAAGAACTTCGGATTTGAACTTAGGCAAGATTTTGGTGTTTACTTTTGAAAGAATTAAAGAATGATCTCCATTGAATTTATTAATTGAATCTATCATTTGTTCAAAATCTCTTATAACTCTAATTAAGTCAGTTTTTAAATCTTTGATTTCTTTTAATATTTGTTCAATATTCATTTGGTAAAAATCTTCTATTTTTAAAATATAATCAGGATGTTTATCTTTAAAATTAGAAATCATAGAATAAATAAAATTTATATCCTTCATATTGCTTTCAAAAATATGACTAGCACATGTAGTTAATCTCTTTCCATTAGTTATTCCATTGCCAACTTTATACATAATAATTTCTCCTAAAACTACGATAATCAATAAGTAAATGTTAACACATATATTATAAAATGTCAATTTGAAAATAATTCAATCTTATTAGTTTAAAATATTTGTACCTTTAATCTATTGTCTTTTAAAACTAATACAAAAAGGAACTATACGCATAAATTATAGTTCCTTTTATTCCTTTGATAGTTTCAATAGAGTTTGATTTTAAGCCCTTATTTTTTATCATTTTTTTTAGTTTACTGAATCTATTTTTAATACTATAGAATCAGGTCTTGAAGTCAATTCTTTTCCAATGTAGAATCTGAATACATCGACACTTTCGCGATAAATCACAAAGCCACCAATATCAACAGATTCACCAACACTTACAGAAACATTATTATTATTTACAGATAATGTGTAATCAGTATTTGTGTTGACTCTCATTACATAATAACCTGTTAAATATGTTGTTTCATCTGTCCAAGTAGAACCATTCATATCTAATGAATATTGTGCTCTAATGTTGTCAGTTGGTGTTGCTACAGGATTCAAATCGCCATCGTTATAAGTCAATTCATATTCGTAGCAAGTTAATGATACTGTACCATTGAAATTGCTGTTAGGGTCTATTGTGAAATATTCTTGACCTAGATTAATTTCTACTACTGGACCCAATGACAAATTATATGCTTCTGTATTCCATACAATGTTAACTTCTCCATAAGAATTAACTGATACTTTTTGAAGAGAAGTGTTTTCAAAACATTCAAATCTAATAGCACGGTAATTCTGTTCGATATAATTTTGTAGAACAGAAATTGTCATTTTAACTTCATGTCCAATATAGAAATATATCAAGTTATTATTAACATCTAAAATGTAATAATCATTATTTTTAACAATTACATTACCCCAATACCAGTCATCAGAATTGATAACAAGTTGTCTGCTTTCATTCATTTCATAAGTATAATTAGCATTTGAATAAGTTAGATATTCTAAAACTTCAAAATAGATTATACCAGAAGAAATTGAATGAGATAATTCGTAATCTACAATACCTACATTTCTATTAGTAGTAAAGTTTTTAATAGTTTCATTTTCTTTCAAGTAAACTCTGTATAGACCAAAGTTAGAATTTGGACTTACAGTACCTTTTAATGTTCCAAGTTCGGTAGGTTTAACAACAACTTTATCTCCGTTAGAAATATCAAGTGTGCTGTTATTTCCAAATAAACTCTCTATTTCAGAATTAGATTTGATGAATTGACCATCATCATTTGCAATATCACTATAATGCACTGCATTTTCAATAGTTGCCGTTGCATTATCTAACTGAACATCAAATACGCCTAAAATGTAATACTTTCCTAAAGTAAATGTAATATTGTAATTTTTATTTTCTGATACTGCCAATATGTCATAGATACCCATCACATCGCCTTGGCTTCTAGTTAATGTGATTTCAAGTGTAGAATAATCATCACCGGTTGGCAATTCAGCACTTAATTCACCTTCTAATTGTTGAACTTCTGTGTTGTAACCATAAATACCATATTGATTAGGAATAACTACACTTAAATCAAATTTAGAAATTGCAATAGATTTATTAGCAGTTGCGGTTTGTTTAGTGATGTTATCAATAGCTCTAATAGTAAATACATAGTTGCCTGCGATTAAAGGTGTACCTGAAATTTCAGTATCGACAATTTCAAGTCCGGTTTCAGTTATGTCTGTAACAATGTTGTCAATAGTTAAAGATATTAATTCATAAGAATAATCTCCTGAACCATTGCTAGCGCCTGCAAAGTTTGTACTATATGCAGTTTTGTATTTTCCAGAACTTAAAGTTTGAGTAGGGAAATTTAATTCCAAAATTGTTGCATTTACATAAATATTAACCGTTTCATTTACTCTTTCCACCGTGTAATTCGTTGGATTCAAAGTATCATTATCAAACGAACCATACATAGAGTCCCAATTAGTAAATTCGCAACCTAAAGTAATAACTGCTTGTAATTTCACAATTTGTTCAAAGTAATATGTACCGCTACCTGAAACTGAAGATGCACTTGGTACACCAGGTACTACAATTCCTTGACTGTCTTTTGCATCATTAATAATGATATTAATAGTTCCTTGTAGTCTTTCATAATACAAGTAAACCACAGTTGTGCCATTTGGACTTATTTTAATATTATTTACACTGTCTGAAGGATTTCCTGTTTCGTTACCGCTTATGAAATTAAATCCATATTTATCTTTTACTAAATCGTTTATATTTATAATGCTATCAGAAAGTCCGCTTAACTCTTCAACGGTGCTAGTTGTGTAACTTAATGTTACAGTTAAATTATCATCTTGAGTTAAATCTTGATAATAATGTCTTACCACATATCTAACACTGCTAGCCTGCCAATGAGCGTAAAGAGTAGAATCATCATTGATTAAGTAAATAGTAGTAGATTCAACTTTTGTTCCGTTATCAGCATCAGTAAACCAGCCGATAAATTCGTAACCTGTTCTAGTAGGAATAGGAAGTTCGCCATAAGGTTGATTGTAAACTACTTGTTTAGATAATTCATCTACATTACCACCATTTGCATCGAATGAAACAGTATATGTTACATTAGTCCATTGAGCAGTAAGAGTAACAATTCCGTTAGTTTGTAAACTTAAAACGAAGTATTCGTCGTACAAGATGTTATTTACTTCAGTTACATAAGTACCAGGATTAAATTCATTTGTTGCTGAATATCTAGCAGTAGATTCATTATAGCCAGAAATCAACCAGCCAACGAAGTTATAACCATCTAATACAAATTCATTTGCAGGTAATTGCATAATTTCATCAAATTGAACTTCAATGCTATTCATAGAGCCTGTAGCAACAAAGCCATCTTGAGAACCACCAACAAAATTAATTGTATAAGTGTCTGCCAACCAGTCAGCAGTAATTGTTACACTGTCGGACGCACCGAATGTATAAACAAATCCATTTTCTGCAAAGTCTAAGTTTAAAGTATCACTTGTCCAACCATTGAACGAATAACCTCTTCTTAAAATTTGTCTGAATTGTAAAGTCTGACCATAAGTTTTAGTTATTGTAAAACTATCAAGTGTAAAGATTTCTTCTTCATTGCCAGAATTATTTGAGATGTATGAAATGCCGTAAAGCGTGAATAATTCTTCATCAGTCAAGCCTTCGTGCTCTTTAATCATATCAAAGTCTTCTGTGTAATTAGGATTTACTGTAAGAGTAACATCTTTGTATGCTCTAATGAATGACTTGTAATAGCCTTGTTCAATTAAGAATTCAGTTACAAAGTATGAATAAACATTTCCACTCACTTGATTGTTTATATCTGAATATAGTGGGAACATACTTGCATAATCTTCAGTGTCAGTTGCAGGATTGTATGACAACCAACCATAATTCCAAGTATAAGTAACACCATCTACAACTTCAGAATGAGTAGCTTCAGTTGAATATTCATCAGTATAATATTCAACAAGATTTCTAGTAGCATCAAATTGCCAATTATCATAAACCAACTTAATAACATTAGATGGTCTATATTTTGCATAAATTTTAGAATTCAATGAATTGTTGTTAAACTTCACAGAACCAATATCAATATCATTTAATAATTTAATGCTTGCATTATTGCTTAATTCAAAGATTGCATTGTTTATTAAAGAATTGAATGTACCACCTAAAACTTCTATTGAAATTTCACCCGACACAACAACTTTACTAAAGTTACCATTTACAATCTTGACACTGCCATTTGTATATTCAACATTTAAGTTATCGTTAAATGTTCCGTCATTAATTGTTGCTAAAGTATCTCCTGCAATTTCAACAGCACCATTGAATAATCCGCCGTCAATATTGATTGTTGAATTGATTGAATTATTTGTTGAAATTGTTCCATTAAATGTTCCGTTTGATATGTTCAATGTAGTTTGCAATTCACTGTTGTCATTTGTGTCAATCAGAACTAGATCGTTTGTATAATTACCACCATTTATAGTTACATTTCCTAAATTTCTAATTAATGGTAATTGAGCATTTGTTGAACTGAAATCTCCGTCATTAATTGTTAAATTAGAATTTGTTAAATTGTTTATTATATTTGAATAATTTGAATTATTTGATGAGTTTGAGAAAATACCATTATTGATGATTAATTCCCCAGCATTTAAAATAATTCCATAATTATTCTGATTTTCACTTCCAATAAATGACAATATCTTATCAATATTTACATCTATAGTAAGTTTTGAATTTGATTTGATATCTATAATATATCCAAAATATGCACTTGCACGTGTTATGGTTATATCGTTATCTGTTGTAACATTCGCATCAGTTATTGATGAATAGTCAACAGGTTTAATTGTTATATCTTTATCTGATATTGAAATAGCCTTGCTAATCTCAAAATCACATAACAATTCTAATACAACATTTTCAGTTGTTGTTATATCATCAATAGCCATTTGTATGTCAGCATAGTAAACATAACCATCATCAAAAGTTGTTCCATTAATAGCACTAGTGTTAGCAACATTTACTCTTACTACTGCTCTAATCCACTCAGCATACAACTTAATATCACCAGTCTGTCCTGCTGGAATATTTGTTACTTTGTTTCCACCAGAGAAACTGTCATACCAGCCGTTAAAGATGTAGTATATTTTTGTTGCATTTTGAAGTGTTGCACCAGATGTTATTGTGTATTCGTATGGTGCATTGTCTGGCAATGTTCCAGAGAATTCAATGTTGTCAGTTTCGCCTCTATCTAAATATGTGATTGTATATTTTGTTTCGGTCCAAGTAGGTACAAATGTAATATTTTGGTTAGATACTTTGTAAACATAGTACTCCGAATTAGATGAAATTAATTCAGCATTACCCGTAACATTCCAACCAGCAAATGTATAGCCTAATCTAGTAGGAATATAAACATTAAATTCTTGACCACCCAATACATTTAATGTAAAGCGTGTGTCGTTTACTTTTGTCCAGCCATTCCTTTCTAGTATAGTTAAATTATTGTCATCAGTTGGGTATAATTCTTCATCAAAACCACTGATATCAATAGTCGCTAAATATGCTCTTGTTAAATATAATGAAGATTTTTCATAGCCTTCAGATGTGTCTTTTCTGAATCCTATCTTTACATTGCTATTAGATGTTTCAACTTTGGTGTTTTCATTATTTTCAACACCTTGCAACCAACCATAAATGTAGGTGTAACCATTTACGGTTGTGCTTTCAATGTCTTTTAATGAATCACTGTAATAGTATATTATATCTTGATTATTTACTGTAACAGCGGTTGTGAAATTTATAAGAATGTTATTATTTAATGGTCTATCGAAGTAAATTTTACTTGTATTACTACTTCTTACAGCAACTTCAAAGATTTCAAATGGATTATCAATTTCGATATATGCATAGCCAGATGTTGAACCTAACCTAATAGCCTTAACACCTGTAAAGTTATTAAATATTCCACCTGTAATTTTTAATTTGTCTGCATATATATAAGAAGGAATATTTACATCATTATTAGCATCAAATGTTCCACCTTCTATTGTAATTGTTGATGAAGCTCCACCATAAATTACGCCACCATTATTGGTTGCTGTGTTGTTAGTAAATGTTCCATTTTCAATTGTTATTGTTGATGAATCATATCCGTATACTACACCACCATAACTAGCTGAGTTTTCACTAAACTCTCCATCATAAATAGTTATTGTTGATGAAGCTCCACCATAAATTACGC
>CASFFI010000082.1 GCA_949293925.1 uncultured Christensenella sp.
ATGGCGATAGCGGTTATTCAATTTTATATTTGAGATGAGATTTGGGTTCCTAATGTGCATTAGACCCATTTTTTTATGGTTAGGAGGTTTTTTATAAAAGAGCAACTTAAAAACGAACAAATTGATTTACCTTTGGTAAGACTCGTAGGACCAAATTCTGAACAGTTAGGGATTGTAAGTTCTTCTGAAGCTTTACAGAAAGCACAAGAATTTAAATTGGACCTAGTTTTGATTGCACCAGATGCTAAGCCACCTGTTTGCAAAATTATGGATTATGGCAAGTTCCGCTTTGATAGTCTTAAAAAGTTAAAAGACCAGAGAAAAAATCAAAAACAAGCAAAATTAAAAGAAATGTCACTTAGTATGACAATTGATGACCACGATTTACAGACAAAAGCAAAACAAGTAATGAAATTTTTGTCTAATGGAGATAAGGTAAAAGTGGGTATTCGTATGGGCGGTAGAATGATGACTAAATCAGAAATTGGTATCGCTATTATGAATAAATTTGCTGAACTTGTAAGTGCGGTAGGCTCGGTCGAAAAGAAGCCTGAAGTTAATGGGCGAAATATTTTTATGCACTTAGTACCTAATAAAAAATAAAGGAGTATTTTATGCCAAAAATGAAAACAAAAAGTGCTGCAACTAAAAGATTCACTAAGACTGCTAGTGGAGAAATTAAGTTCAAGCACACAAATAAAAACCACAAAGTTGGTAAGAAAAATCAATCAAGAATTAGAACACTAAGAAAAGGCGGATATGTTGATTCAACAATGAAGAAAAATGTATCTGGTCTTATCGGTGAATAGGAGAGGTTATGAGAATTAAAAGAGCAACAAATGCAGTCAAGAAAAGAAGAGCAATTTTAAAACAAGCAAAAGGTTATAGAGGTGCTAAATCTAAACTTTACAGAGTAGCGCGTCAAGCTGTTATGAAAAGTGGTCAATACGCTTACATCGGTAGAAAACACAGAAAGCGTGATATGAGAAAACTTTGGGTAATCCGTATCAATGCAGCAGCAAGAGAAAACGGACTTACTTATAGTCGTCTTATAAATGGTTTAAAAGTCAAAGGTATAGATTTGAATAGAAAAATCTTGGCTGATATGGCTGTAAATGATGCACCTGCTTTTGCAGAACTTTGCAACAAGATTAAATAATAGTTGAGCATTCAACTATTTTTTTAATTTATTTTTACTAATATATCTTTTAATACATCTTTTAATATATCTTTTAATGTGTCTTTTTTTATGCTGTTAATATTTTTTAATATTTCTTTTAAAAATTTTGTTTGGTTTTATATAAATTGGTTCTATTAAATTTTTTAATATTTTAAATAATCATTTCTAAAAATTTTTATATATAATTTATTATAATTAATTTATAAAATAGGTTTTTTTATATGAAAAGTTTGTAAATTTAATAGTCAATTTTAATTTAAGTTTTATTTAATCTAATTCAAATATATTCTTTTAGTTTATGTTTCTAATATTTAAAGTTATAAAATTTGTTAAATCGAATACTTAATTACAAATATAAAATCGTTATTTATGTGTCACATTTAAAATTTTAATTTTAAAAACATTTTATAAAAATCATATAAAAAATGATTACATAGACTATATTTATAAAATTATAAAAAAAAGAAACGACTATACGGTCCATATTTATAAAAATCTACAAGATAATTATTTTCAAAAACACTTTGAAAAATAGTAAAAGACTGATGAATATCATCAGTCTTTTTTGATAAATTAAACATAAAAATTAGTTATTTGCATTTTTCTTGGCAGTTTTGATGCATTTTGTGCATACATAAGAGTTTCTTTTTTTGCCGTCAATCACAGTATCTACTTTTTGTAAATTTGCACCAACTGGTCTATTTGTATTTCTTTTGCTGTGACTAACATTATTACCAAAAGTTTTGCCTTTGCCACAAACACTACATACTTTCATATTTTCCTCCAAATGAATTTTAAAAAACTTTTCGTATTTAAAAGCAACATTATATTATCATAGTATTTGAAATTTTGCAAGTAAATTTTAAAAAATAGTAAAAAAACTTGCATTAATAGGCTTTTTGCGTTATTATACTACTATAGAGTAGCATTTTTGCTTCGATATAAATGTGATAATTTAAAAATATCAGTTATTAGTTTTTATAATTTTATACATTCTTAAAAGTTAAAATAGTATATTAGTATACTCATTATTAACTATTAAATAATTAGTTATAATATTATAGATTCGAAATTTAATTGAATATTTTTATTTATTATCGCTTTCTTTGTAATTGCAATAGTAGGAGGGAAAGTTTGTTTTTATACACACATAATAGTTTCGGTAAAATATTGATTTCCAAGCGTGCTATTAATCGTGTCGCTTTAAATTCTTGTATGGACTGCTATGGTATTACTAAGGTTAAAAAAGTTAAATCTTATTTTCTAGACAATGAAATTTCTTTCGTAATTAAATTAAATGTTAAGTATGGCGTTTCAATCCCTGCTGTAATTGAAGCAGTGAAATCTAACCTAAAGTATAAAGTTGAAAAGTATTCTACTATGGTTGTGACAGATTCACTTATTTTAGTAGTTGGGATTAACGATTAGGAGAATATATGCAAAAAATTACTGGCGTGATGCTAAAAAAGATGTTTTCGTCTGCTTTTGCTCTTTTAGATGAACGCAAGGCTGAAATTAATGCTTTAAATGTATTCCCAGTTCCTGATGGGGACACTGGTACTAATATGTCACTTACTCTAAAGTCTGCAGTAAATGATATGGCTCAAGTTGATAGCAACAATATAGAAGCAATTGCAATGGCAATTTCCAAAGGTGCATTAAAGGGTGCTAGAGGAAATTCTGGTGTTATTTTATCACAGATTTTAAAAGGACATTGCCAAATTTTTCAGCAAGTAAGTGAAATAACTATAAAAACTTTTTCTCGTGCTATTCAAGAGGGTGCTGTTGTCGCATACAAAGCAGTTACACTTCCTAAAGAGGGCACAATTTTGTCAGTTATAAGGGCAATGGCAGAGGGCGCAAAAAACTATGCAAAAAGTGCTAAATCTATTGAAGAATTTTTAGAACATGTAATAGTCGCTGGCGAAGAAATGCTTGTTAAAACTCCTGATATGTTGCCAGTACTAAAAAAAGCAGGCGTAGTAGATGCAGGTGGTAGAGGACTTATTACAATTTTTAGTGGAATGTACAAGGCTTTGACAGGTGAATATGTAAATATTGACTTTGTAAATAGAGTAGAAATCGATGTTACAGACCCTTCTAATCATGTCAACTATGAAAGTTTAGCAGATATTCAGTTCGCTTATTGCACAGAATTTTTCGTAATAAACATTTTTGAAAAGACAACCGAGGCAGATATAAATGCATTAAGACGACATTTAATGGATATTGGGGATTCTGTAATTTGTATTGGCGATTTATCTTTAATAAAAGTTCATGTTCACACTAACGAACCTAATAAGGCGTTGGGTTTTGCACTCAAATTGGGTGAATTAAACGGCGTTAAAATAGAAAATATGTTAGAACAAAATCGGGCATTGAAAAAGTCTAGTCAAGATACAGGCGAATCATTAAAAGAAATTGGTATTGTTTCTATAGTTACAGGGGACGGGTTAAAATCTATGTTTGGCGATTTGGAAGTGGATTATTGTCTTTCAGGTGGTCAGTCTATGAACCCAAGTGCTGAAGATATTAAAATTGCTTGTGACAAAGTTAATGCTAAAAATATTATAGTTTTGCCTAATAATAAAAATATTCATATGGCTTGCAAGCAGGCTAACGAACTTTCTGATAAAAATATTGTATTTATACCTACTAAAAGCATTCCAGAGGGTGTTAGTGCTTGTATCGCTTTTAATAAAGATGAAAGTTTAAAAAATAACATTCAAAATATGACAAGTGCTATAAAAAATGTCAAATCTGCATCAGTAACAACTTCTGCTAGGACAACCAAAATAGACGGATTTGAGTTAAAAGAAGGCGAGTTCATAGGTGTCGATGACAAAACTGTTTTATCTAAAGGTAGTGATAGCTTGACTGCAACTTTAGGTTTGATTGAAAAAATGGTAAATGAAGATGTAGGAAATATAACTTTGTTCTACGGTGAAGACATAAGCGATGAGGAAGCTTCAATTTTGCAAGAGAAATTAGAAGAACATTATAGTAATATTGATATAAGCGTTATTTCAGGTGGGCAACCATTATATCATTACTTAATATCTGTAGAATAACCATTGCAATGGTTATTCTTTATTGTGGTTTTGCGTTTATCTTTATAATAAAAATATATTACATATAGACAAAATACAAGGCTTATAATTCCTGATATTGTATAAAGGTATTTAATAGAATTTGAAAATCCTATCATAGAAATGAAATAACTTATAATTATTATGATAAAAGCAGACAGCGTTTTGTTTATTTTATTAGGCATTAGGTCATTTGCTGAATAACAACTCATTACAAATGTTGAAAATAATGCTATAAATAGACTAACTATATAGGTTAAATATAAAATTTGAGGTAGGTTTTTTGATTTTTCAAGAAGTGGCATAGCATAGTTTGATGCTTGAAACCCTAAAGCTATGACTATCAAAGTTATTAGTATTCCCAAAGTTAAACTAACTGATAAAATTTGTTTTTTAAATTCTTTTTTATTGCTGTCATTTTTTAAAATTAAAGCAAACATTAGCATATAATTGTTAGCGCTGAAAAACAATGAATATAGTATTGAATTGATTAAATTTTTTTGCGTTGAAATTAATTTTATTGATTGAATATCAATGTTGTATATTGAATTTATAATAATACTTAAAAACATTACAGGCACTAATATGTTTGACATTATTGATAGCCCGGTTTTTCCATTTATTATTATAAAAAACGTTATAACAATTATAATTAATTCGTAAATGTACGAGAATTTAAAATATGAATTTGTAATGCTATTTAATCCAGCAAGCATTGCACTTGATGTTATTATGCAATCAAATATTTGTATAAAATCTATTATTTTTGAATTTTTAAACACCAATTTGTTAAAATTAGAAAAAGTGTTTAATTTATATTTAGTTTTTATGTCATATAATATGTTTGAAAAAAATATGAAAAATATTACGAGTATTATTATCCCTATAATAGAAAAAATTGAGAATCTAGAAAAAAATTCTTCAATCTCTTTACCAGATGCAAATCCTACCCCTATAATTGCAGAAATCAACAATGTGTACTCAGTAAAAAACTTTTTTTTCATAACTTAATGTATGATTGTGAAATTTATTTAATGAGTGCTTATTAATGAAATTGTTAATAGATGTTTTAGGTATTTTTTATAATTTTATCTTACTTAAAAAACTATTTTAGATTTATATCATATAATGTTTTATTTAAAATATACGGAGAAAATGTGGAAAATATAAATAATTTTTACAAGATATTAGAAACCTTTGATACTAGGCAAATTATTAGTGTCTTTGAGTATATATACAATTCATTTTTATTAGGGAAAATCACTGAAATTGAAATGAAAAAATTTTATGTTGATTTAGAACAAATTATATTAGATAGTAATGATGATAGTCTTTTGATAAGTTTTGTAAGACTTTTGCATAAATTACAAACTTGTGCGTTTAAATTTATCGAAAATAGATCTAGTTGTGATACAAAAAAATTCAATAAATATTTTTTAACCGTAAATCCTAAAATTATTAAAAAATATAATTTAGCAATATCGAAAAAAGAACTTATAAATTCACTTTAAATATACATAAATTAATCATTATGTATTATTTTTATTTATTGAATAATTGTAAGGTATAAAAAGTTTAATAGGTTTTAATTTAACAATATAGTATTATAGTATTTTTTACATTTAATTATAAAATATATTATGAAAATTTTATATTTCTAATTTGTATTTGCGTAAAAATTCACAATGAAAATCTATATCTGTTTTTGTTATAATTTTTTAAGGAAATTCTTTATAAATTATTAATAAAATACTTACTGTTAGAAAACTTTACAAGGAAGTTTTATATTTTTGATTATTGAAACATTTACAAGGAATGTTTATATAAGTTATTTCTGAAATAAACATTTTAAGTTTTGGATTTTTTCAAATTTATATTGATATTCATAATAAAAACACAATTTAATTTAAATTATATGATATACTGAAAATTATAGGTTAATTATTAAATTAGTTTTTTGTTTTTTATTGACAAGTTTAAAAAATTTTTGTATAATTAATTGTTTCAATAAAAATTTGCACTCTAGATAGATTTTTAAACCGTTGCTTTACTTAAATTTAGGTTTAATATTTTAAACGCAAGTAAAGTTGTTTAAAGAGTTTTAAAATCTAGGGGAAGACTAAAAACAAGGAGGAAAATTATGTCTATTATTTCAATGAAACAATTATTAGAGGCTGGTTGTCATTTCGGTCATCAAACTAGAAAATGGAACCCTAAAATGAAAAAGTATATCTTTACTGACAGAAATGATATACACATTATTAATCTTGAAGATACTTCAAAACAAATTGATAGCGCTTATATGTTTATTAAAGAAAAAGTTAGCGCTGGAGCAACTGTTTTATTCGTAGGAACAAAGAAACAGGCACAAGAGGCTGTTCAAATGGAAGCAGAAAGATGTGGTGCTTTCTACATTAATCAAAGATGGCTTGGCGGTATGCTTACAAACTTTTCAACTATTCGTTCAAGAATTGAAAGAATGAATAAATTAAACAATATGGAAGCTTTAGGCGATTTTGACCTTTTACCTAAAAAAGAAGTTATTAAACTTAAGGCAGAAAGAGATAAACTTGTTGCTAACCTAAACGGTATTAAAGATATGACTTCTGTTCCAGGACTTATCATATTAGTTGACCCTAATGAAGAACATATTGCAGTTAAAGAAGCAAAGGCTTTAAAAATACCTACAGTCGGTATTGTTGATACAAACTCTAACCCTGAAGATGTTACACTTTGTATCCCTGCAAATGATGATGCTATTAGAAGCGTTAAATTAATAATTAGTGCTTTGGCTGATGCAGTTATTGAAGCTAAAGAAGGTGTTGTATTACACGATATTAATGCTACAGATGAAGAAATTTCTATGGACGCTGTAGTAGATATGGCTAAAAAAGATTTTGATAAGAAAAAATCAGCTGTGAAAAAGGCTGAAGAAAACGAATAATAGGGGGGAATATGGAAATTACTGCTAAACAAGTAAACGATTTGCGTGAAAAGACTGGCGCTGGTATGATGGATTGCAAAAAAGCGTTAATTGAAGCAAATGGCAATGTTGAAAAAGCGATCGAAATTTTAAGAGAAAAAGGTATTGCAAAGGCTCAAAAGAAACAATCAAGAATTGCAGCAGAAGGTATTGTTGATAGTTATATCCACGCTGGTGGTAAAGTTGGCGTTTTAGTTGAAGTTAACTGTGAAACAGACTTTGTTGCTCGTGGCGATAAATTTAGAGCATTAGTTCACGATATTGCATTGCAAATTGCAGCAACTAGACCTTTAGTTGTAAGAGTTGAAGAACTTGACAAGGAACTTGTAGCAAAAGAAAGAGAAATTTATAAAGCACAAGTAATCGAAAGTGGTAAACCTGCAAATATTGTAGATAAGATTGTTGATGGTATGGTTCAAAAATATTACAAAGAAGTTGTTTTAATGGAACAAGCATTTGTAAAGGACCCTTCAAAAACTATATCAGATATTATTACAGAAGCAACTCAAACTATTGGCGAAAAAATAACTATCAGAAGATTTGTTTGCTTTGAAATGGGTGAAGGTTTAGAAAAAAGAAATGATGATTTTGCAAAAGAAGTAGCAGAACAAGCATCTAATAAATAATATAAAAGGCTTTATGCCTTTTTTTTTATAATTAAGATTAAATCTATTACATTTTTACATTTATTGAATTTATTAAAACTTAAAATAACTTTGGTAAATTATTATAGTTATAAATTTTATAATATATATTTTGATATTTAAATACATCTTGAAAAGATTTGATAATATATTCTAAATATTTAAAATTATAATGTTGACAGTTTACTAAATAAAGAAATTCAAAATAGTATTGAAAACGTATCAAAATTATATTGAATATTATTGAAAATGTATCAAAATAATATTAAAAATTTAATGATATAATATTAAAAATTTAACAATTTAATATTAAAAATTTATTGACAAAATAAAATATATGGTTTAAAATAAAGTAGACTATTGATTAATCTTTAATAGTTTGTTTAAAATAACTTAATAACTCGTTGAAATAGACAAGTAGGCGCAAAGTCAATTTATACAGAGAGTGCATGCTGGCTGAGATTTGCACATAAAAACTAGTGCTGAAACTACTATGGAGAGTATTTTTAATAAAGTGGGAGTTTTTCTCCAAGTAAGGTGGAACCGCGGGCTGAAAGTCGCTCGTCCTTGTGAATTTTTCACAAGGACTTTTTGTTTATAGGAGTATTTATGGAAGATAATTTGGATTTAAACAAAAAATTAGAAATGTATCGTCATTCTATGGCTCATATTATGGCAAAGGCTATAGTAGAACTTTTCCCTAATGTCAAACTTGCTATTGGACCTGCAATTGACAATGGTTTTTATTATGATGTTGATGGGGTTAATATTACTAGCGAAGATTTCCCTAAGATTGAAAGCAAAATGAAAGATATTTTAATGCTTAATGAAGATTTTAAAAAAGTAGAAGTAACTAGATTAGAAGCAATGGCTCTTTTTGCCAACCAACCTTATAAGTTGGAGCTTATTTCTGAAATTCCTGATGATGAAAAAATTACAGTGTATTATACTGGAGATTTTTACGATTTGTGTAGAGGTCCTCATGTTGAAAATACCAAATTTTTGCGTGGGTTTGCTTATAAACTAAACAAAGTTGCAGGTGCTTATTGGAAAGGTAACGAAAAAAATAAAATGTTGACTCGTGTTTATGCTTATGGCTTTTTAGATAAATTAGAATTAAAAGAATGTCTAAAGTTAGAGGCTGAAGCAAAAGAGCGTGACCATAGAAAAATAGGAAAAGAGTTGGGTATTTTTATGACTAACGACTTGGTAGGTAAAGGTCTTCCTATGTGGTTACCTAATGGCTTTATTTTAAGGAAACAATTATCTGATTATATTATGAATAAAGAAATTGCTTTAGGGTATAAACATGTTATGACTCCATCTTTAGGAAATGTTGAACTTTATAAAACCTCTGGACATTGGGACCATTATAAAGATGATATGTTTCCCGCTATGGAACTTGACAATGAAGCGTATGTTTTGCGTCCTATGAATTGTCCTCATCACATGGTTATTTATAAAAATTTCTTACATTCATATAGAGATTTACCTATTCGTATTGCCGAAATTGCCAATGATTTTAGGTATGAAGCAAGCGGAACTCTATGCGGTATTGAAAGGGCTAGAGCATTTACTCAAAATGATTCACACATTTTCTGCAGACCTGACCAAATTAAAGATGAAATTAAAGG
>CASFFI010000083.1 GCA_949293925.1 uncultured Christensenella sp.
ATCCATAAAGTCCCGCACCTATCTTATCATCAATTGTTTGAATTTTTGATTTTAATGTGTAGGTGGTAGGAGATGTTCCTTCACTTGCGTTGTATGTGTTTGATTCTGGAATACGCGCAGATATAGAAATTTCTCCTGGCTCTACATTTTGACCTGTCATCATTGTTGTGAAAGAATCAACTTCACTATCTCCATAGTTATATGTGGCAAATAGTATTTGATAAACACCCTTGCCACTTTCATCATAAAAAAGTTGTACTGGATAACATTCAAACCATTCTCCATTATTTATAGAAAATTCAAGAGTTAAATTATTACGAGAAGAACCAGTGAGTTCATATTTGTCGTGTTCAAATCCTGTCATTTCAGCATAAAGATTTGCTCCATAATCTTGATAAACACTAACTATTTCAGCAGTGTTAGTTCTATCCAATTTTGTTGAACCTTTTTCTTTTCCACAAGCTGATAGAAAAAGTACTGCGGGAATAATAAGAGCAAAAGCCATACAAAAACTTATTATTTTCTTTTTCATAAATCCCCCTTAAAAAATTACATATTAAATCGTATGAATTTTATAGATTATTGAAAATATAAAAATGTAATTTGTAATAGTCTATCACATATTAAATTTATTTCAAACTATTTAAAACAACTTATAATTAATTTCTAAAATTTTATTATAGAATCTTTTAGATTTAAATTAAAAAAACCCAACAATATTTTTTATGAAATAAATATCAAATCAAAATCAACACTTAAATCATTTATCTTTTATTGACAAAAATATAAATTTTGTGTTATTATTAAGTCATTGGGGTATCGCCAAGCGGTAAGGCTCTGGTCTCTGAATCCAGCATGCGGTAGTTCGAATCTACCTACCCCAGCCAATTGTAAACAAAAAAGAGCTACTAACACAAAAGTTAGTAGTTCTTCTTTTTATTGTATGTTATAAACAGCACCTTCTATTTTATTTTCTGAATTTTGTTCATTTTTGACACCATCATTGTTTGTAGAGACATTACTTGAATCTTCATTACTTTTATCTTTTGAACTGTCCGTATTTATCTTTTCATCTGTAACATTATTTGTTAAAGCATTATCTAAATTATCAACATTAGAATTATTTTCAACCTTGTCTGTTTCAACATCAGAACTAACTTCATTTTCGTTTAAAATTGATTCTTGATTTGAACTATCCAAATTTAAAAAATCAACAGTTGAATTGTCCGAATTTTCAAGATTATTTGAAATATTATTATTTTTTTCAATTTCAGATAATGAATTTTCTTCATTAACCGCATTTTGATTGCTTTGTTTTAAAAGTTCAATGTTATCGCATATTGATTTAATAGTTTCTACAATTTTATTATATTTTTCATCTTCACTGCTATTAGTTTTTGTAGGGTCATTTATAATCCCAATTAAAACAAATAACCCTAGCACACCTGAAATAATTTCATTAGTGTAAGCATTATCAAAATTAACATCAAACACAGTTTGACAAATAAGCAAGCCAGCACTAATTATGCTAAGCCAAAAATTATAATTTTTAAGTCTATTCATGTGTTGTGACCTCCTTTTAATTTTCTTGCCATTCAATTTCAATAAAATTAATTAATAAACTACTGTTATTACTTTCAATACAAAATTTAAAATTAGTACAAGGGATAATTGTAAAAAATTCATTTATACCATCTTTTTTTAGTGCAAAAGCATAACTACCATTTTCAGTTATTACTTTTACGATAGTTCCAGCATTACCATCTATTTTTAATTTTCTAATAGTTTTTTTATTTAAACTATCCGAAAAGATTTTGTCAGTGGATAGAGATTTTTTTAAATTTTGACCAAAAAGTGTATTTTCATCACAAAGTTGACCAATATCTGCGACATTGCCTGTATTAAATACAAAATACATTCTTTCAAAATAACCATCTTTAACAGGAAGCATATGCTTAATATCAACACCTCTAATCAATTCAAAGTCATAAGTTTCCATATCAATAATTATTAAAGCATTGTTGATATAACCATCACTTGCCTCACAGCCAACTTTTTCCGAGTCATTAAAATCAGTTCTAAAAGCGAGAAAATATTTATTTTGCATAGTCGCTGCAACTGCTTCTTTTCTTGCGCCCAAAAGCAAATTATTAAATTTCAGTTCAAGTTTAGTAGCACTAACACCATTAAACGAATATAATCCATCTTTAGTCATAAATATAACTTTATTGCCACACACTGCAACAGAATCTTTAAAAATAGTACTAGTTGAATCAAATAAATGTGTGATAGAAAATTTATTTTGACCTAGAACGCTAATTTTAGTTATACCAAACTCTCTAAAGACAAATAAACTACCATTAAAAGCTATAAGTTTTTCGCATCTTCCTCTGTCGTTAAATAAGTCAATATTTCCAGAATTTGTGCCACCAATATCATTAATATCCAAAGTATAAGTGTACCATAATTGTTGTTCATCACCCATTCTTATGCAAAACAAAACATCTTCAAAAAAACACAAATCTTTAATTTTAGAAATTTCATTTATATAGTAAGGTATTTCATCAGTAACCCACACTCGCATATCATCATCTGAACTAGCAAATAGGGTTGCAAATTTTCCATCTATTTTACAGCGCAATGCGTTAGGTTCTTCAAAGAAAATCATATTAGGAACTTCAGTAAATTCAAATGTATTAAAAAACATTCTATTAGAGTACATTATATTGTCATCAGCCAAAACAATTAACCGGTATTTGTTGTAAGCATTAAATTCAGAATACTCTTTAAAATAGTAAAGTTTTCTAAATCTATTTAAACCTAATTTTTCATATTCAAATTCTGATTCTTTGCTCCCATAATCAGAAGTATAAGGAGCACTAGCCTTTTTAATACCACTGCAATTTTTTAAAACTCCATCACAGCATTTTATATTGTAAATATTAGTAGTCTCAAATTGGTCTTTATTATAATTCACATCATTAATCAAAGTCGTAGAAAAGTTGTCAAAAACCAATCTTTTTTTTGAAAATTTAGCAGTATTCATATCCAATTCCTCAATTTTAATGAAAAAACTTTAACATTTTTACAATTTTTAATTTTTTCTTCATATAAAGAATGAAAGTTGTTATATTCTTCAAACAATCCAGACGACAATGAATAATAAGAACATAAACCATAAACTAAAACATCATCAGATACACCTTTAAAGTAATCAATATCTTCCAAAAGCGAAGATGGTTGTACATCTTCAGAGTATATAATTTCTACAGTTTGATTAATTGGTAAAACAATAAAATTGTTTATAATTTTAAAACTCACTAATTGATTGTCATAAACAATTTTTTTTATTTTTAAAAATTTTCCTACATCATTCAGATTTATTTTATTATTTTCTGGTGTCAAAACAATGCTTTTAATAATTTCACAGACATTAGATGCAATTTCTTTTATTTGTAATTTTAACAAATCAAAACACAGATTAAGTTCTTCATTTGCAGATATAATTTCTAATTCATTTAAATCAGTTATACTATCAATTTCTTCATTTTTGTAAATGTTAGGTATTTTTAATATTCGTGCAACCTTTTTTATAACTTCTAGCGAATTCATAACCCTCCTAGTTTCGTGTATTTTTTTAATAAATTTTCAATATTTTGTTGAGTTTTTTCTTTTGTTGATAAAATGTTTTTCTTTTCTATAACTTTATTATTTTCTTCAATATCATCTAATATTTTTTGTAGATTTTTTGAGTCACTATTTATAATGTAATTAATACTTCTTTCGTCTAAATAATCAAATGGTAAAGTCAAAACATACTCATCTAAATATCTTTTAAATGTATTATTTTTTTTATATAATACGAACTTATTTTTATTGTTATCAAAAACAAGATAAAAGTTTTTATTTATCTTTTTTATTCTATTAGATATATTAAAAACATCAGAATTTATTTTTTTTAACATTTTTACTCCATTTTTATGTAGTTTACTTTAAAAAACACACAAATTAATATTTTTTATAAATAAAAATAAAAAGAAGATATAAAATCTTCTAATTATTTATATCTTTATATAGTTTAAACAACACTTGTAAAAGGATTTGTTACACTGCTTTTGATTCCTGAAATTTTAGCCTGAGCATTAGGTTGTTCACAAATCAAATCAGCATATTTTACTAAAGTTGCAGTATAAGCTGGATAACCCGCTTTTTGTCTTAATATTTTTCCGCCTTCACCTTCAATCCATTCCCAATCACAAAGTTGATGTAAAGTAAACTTTGAAGTGTCCAATAAATACATAGTATCATCAGCAACGAATCTATCAGTAACTACAGGAATACCATTAAATGTTAATGCTTTGTAACCGCCTTGCAATTCCATAACATCTACATTTCTTCTATAATAAGATAAATAGTTTTGATAAGCTCTTTTAACAGCGCTACCACAAGTAATCATATCAATATTACTTGCTGAATACTCTGCCAAGAAATCAACAGCTTGAGACATAACATCATCAGAAATTTCTTGACTAGTAGTTGAAGTGTAAGGAGTCAACCATTTATTTTCAGTTTTACTTAAACCATATAAAGTTGAACCGGCACCAAAGATTGCACCAAGACCAGTAATTTCATTATCTTTACTGCCTTGAACATATAATTTATCATTACTTACTAAATCTGTATTAGGTGCGTTTACAAAAGTAACAGTTTTATTCACTCTGTCAACATATTTTACTCTTAAGCCTGCATTGTCTAGTACATCTTCAGAATAACTATCTAAAACCATACCTTCCATAATATTTTTAACACTATCCAAAGTAGCAGTATGAGTAGAACTACTGTAACTAGAAACTGTAGCAACTAACCCAGAACCATCTCCGTAAAGCATTCTGCCAAGATTGAATTTAGAAGCAGTTAAAAGACCTTCCATTTCAGCGTCCAACAAATTTACAAATGCGCCCAAATTGCTTTCACTAGCTCTGATTGCCTTATCAGAAATTTCAATAGTGCCATAAAGATTTTTTAAAGTTGTTTTAAATTCTGCATAAGTATTAGAATTTGCGGTAGGCAAAAGTCCTGTTTCGCTACCTGCACCCACACCACCATTCAAACCAATAGGTGCCATTTTAATAATTTGCTTACCATATACATTAGCAGTTGACTGTTTAATTTTAGTTAAAAGTGGATTTGCCATTGTGTTTAGTTGATTGCAAGCAGCAACGAGATAAGCGTCTTTTAAAGCTGCTTGACAAGAGGTTAAATCTACCATAAATTTCTCCTTAAATTTGTTTTATAATTGATTTTGCTATTTTGCCCGCCTCTGATACCGTTTTAGGTTGATTTGGAGGAAGTATAGAAATTGAAGAAAGATTAGAATTTGACAATTTAACAGGAGTGATATTTTTAATTTTTTGAATGTAATCTTTTACAATATGTTCTCTAATTTTTTCATTTGAATAAATATAATCATTTAGAAAGTTCTCATCGACAGAATATTCAACTGCAGATTTAGAATTATTTTCTAATAAGTTTGCATAAATTTCAAATAAATTTTTACTGTCAAAATTTTCATCTTTTTGTAAATTTTCTTTAAAATTTTGTTTAAAAACTACACTTTTAGGACAATTTTTTATAAATTCTTCAATTTTTTCTTCGATTAATTCATTTTTGCTCTTTGGGGTCTCAACCTTATCATCGAGTTTAGATTTAATCGCACTTAACTCTTGACTTTTTTTTGTAAATTCTTTTTGTAATTCATTATAGGCCTTATATAGACTTTCAACTGATTTAAATTTGCCAAGAGTTTCGGAGCCACTTTGACCTACTATTTTTTCATTTTCCATAGACAAATCATCTTTTACGCTGTCTAAATTTTTATCATCTAGATTGTCCATTAATTGTGGTTGTTCCGAAATTTCCATTAATTTTCTCCTTTTAACAATTTTTTATGTTCATTAATATGTAACAAGAATTTTTCTATAGTATAATCACTAGCATTTGCTCTAAATTCTTGCGACAGAATATGTGCGGTATGTTCATCAATATGAATTTGATGGTCATCAACTTCTAAAATTTGTACAGATTCACCATTTGATAATTTTAAGTTTTCTTCTTTTGCCTTATTTATATGTAAAGCATTAATATCTTGAGTTGTTTCGATAGAACCAAAGCCTATCATATCAAGACATTTTCTACGCATAGATTCAGAAAATGTTCCATTTTTATCATACAATAGCCCACTGTTAATAAGTTCCATAAGAGTTGCACGCCTAGTAGTTATTGAATCTCCCAAATCTGATTGTGTTTCAATCACTACATCATCGCTACAAATTTCTGTATTATCCCAATAATACATTTTTAAGGTGCCTTCCGTTCCTGCAATCTTTAATAGTCTTGGTACAACAGCGAATTGCTTATAAAGATTTAAAATTTGTTTTCCTATCAGTTTTACTGACTTTTTAAGTTCAGAAATTGACATAGATAGTCTTAATTCATTTTGTTCATAAATAAGTTCTAGTGCAGTACCAGATAAATTTGAATACTTGTTATAAGTCTCAACAAGGTCAGAAATTCCAGAAACATTTTTAAATTCTTCTAAAAGTCTATCTTCTTCAGTTGCAAAGTCGCCTATCATTTCTGGGACTTCCATAATTTCAGGAGCCTTACCGCCCTGTCTGTAAACTAAAACTTTGCCAGGAGAAAGTCCATCAACTTCCAAAGCATCAGTGTCCACACTACCATCTTCAACTGTTAAAACACCCATACTAATTCTATTTAAGTATTCGTGTTTTCTGTTTCTTACTGCGTTATATGCTCTTTGAATAGGAATCATTCTATCTATAACACTGACTCCATAGAAACTTCCTGTCATAAAGTTAGAAATTTGTTTGACAAAAGGGAAAGTTCGCTCGCCATTTTCAGCATTAATATATGGCAACTCTCCGTCATATAATAATTCGTTAGAGCACACAATAGTGAGTCTTCCGTTTGGGAATTCTTCGCTTGGCAATTCATATCTTTCTATAACCAAAGCAGAATTTTGAAGTTCAACATTTGCTAATTTATTTATATGGGCATTG
>CASFFI010000084.1 GCA_949293925.1 uncultured Christensenella sp.
ATCTTCAATTTTATCAGCTTCTTTTTGATGTCTTTCTTCTTCTTTTTTAGCAAGAACTTCAAATTTTGAAGCAATATTTATTTCAGAGTCAGCACTAATTTTGTCAATATCTTCTTTAATTTGTTTAATTAACTCATCTATTGTCAATCCATAAATAGTTATACCATCTGCTTCGTCTAATTTTCTTTGTTCAATAATTTCACTATTTTTTGATTCAGACAATTCTTGAACTTGTTGAGACATTTGTTCAAGTCTTTGTTTGTCAAGTTCGTTTTGTTTTTCATTTTCACTAATTAATTCTTCGATTTTGATTTGATTTTCTTCAAAATCTTTTCTTTCTTGTGCTTCAGCATTTTGCAATTCTAGTTTAGCCATTTCAGCTTGTTCTGAATTGTCGTCAATTAATTTATTGATTCTAGCTTGCGCTCTTAACTTCCTTTCCTCTTCGTCCATTGCAAGTTTTTCAAGTCTAGCAGCTCTTAACGCTCTATCTTCAGCATTTTTGATTTGAAGTCTGTCAAGTCTAGCCTGTGCTTCAGCTTTACGCCTTGTATCTTCAAGTGCTTGACGCTCAGCTTTTGCAGCCATTATTTCTTCTTTTTCAATTGTCTTTTGTCTAATTCTTTCAGCTTTTGAAAGTTTTGGCTTTTCTTCAACAACTTTAACAGTTTTAGAATCATCATCGTCATCATCGTCATCGAATTTGTAATCGTCTATAGAATATTTATCCAATTCGCTAGTTTCAGCTTTATCTTCAACGACTTCATCTTCTTTAGTAATATCATCTGCTAACTCATCAACCATTTTTAGTATATCATCTGTATCTTCATTAGCATCATTTGACTTATTAATCTTTTCAGATTTATTCAAACCAGACTCTTCATCATCTGCAAGATTATCATCAATATCTTTTAAATTACCACCTAATACATCTAAAAAATCTTTATCTTCAGAAACATCAGATTTATTTTTCGTTGAATATGTATCATTCTCAAGGTCACTAATAGCCTGATTTATTTTTTCCTGATTTCCATAAACACTGTCAATACTATTGTCTTTTTTAACAGATTCAACAGTTGTAGTATTACTTACCACACTATCAACAGAATTCTGTTCCTGTGAATCTTGTTTAGGAGTATGTATTACTGAATTTCTCTTGCTAAGAATATTAAGTAATAAATCCCCCACAAAAATCAAAATAAAAGCTGCAACACCAATAATGGCAACTATCGCTAAGATATTTACGAATGCAGTCCAAAAGTTCAAATTCATAATAACACCCTCACAATTTTTTTTAATTCAAGCAAATTATACATCATAATTTATGTTTTTTCAATACCTTTTTTGAAAATTTATTAAATTTTTTTTAATTTTTTTAAAAAATTATACTCTAAGGCCCTTAGGAAACAGATTATTTATCCTGTCATTTGCAACTTTAGCCCCGCCAAGAGGATATCCTTCTACTAGAATTGCAATGTAACCATTATAGAAATTTTCATTTATTAATGAATTTCCTGAAATATAATCAAATAATTTAGGGTCATCAAGGCTAAAATTTATAATTTGATTAAAATTTTGTCCGAAAGACTTGAATAATTGATGATGTGGAATAAACCTATTATTTTCTACGCTACCTAGTCTTACACCAATATTTTCAAAATTTTGATATCTTGTTAAAGGCAATAAATCATTAAATCCAAAAATGCAATTATTTCTTTCCAAAAAATAAGGAAAAGTAACATTTTTCAAATTATGTTCTAAAAATTGTTTACAAATTTCAATATTTTTAGAATTTTTCAGTAATTTTGATATTTTTTTATTACTTAAATTATTGTTATCAAAGTTTTCATTTGAAGATTTTAATATTGCGTAAAATTGTCCTTCACCTATTATTTTATGCGGAAAAAGTTTTTTCATATCTAACAAATCAAAATTAAATTTATTTTTTATAAATTCAACATTTTCTTCATCTTCATTGACAGAAAAAGTACACGTTGAGTACAACAAAATTCCATTACTCTTTAAACAAGGAATTACATTATTTAAAATTTCTTTTTGTAAGATTGAACATTTTTTTGTATATTCTTCTGTCCATTGCTTTATAGCGAAATCATCTTTTCTAAACATCCCCTCCCCTGAACAAGGAGCATCAACTATCACAGCATCAAAAAAATTATAAAAATACTCATTTAACTTTTCACTTGGAAGACAACTAACATATACATTAGTGAGTCCCATTCTTTCTATATTTGAAATCAACACATTGCATCTTTCCCTGTTAATTTCGTTTGCAACTATAATACTATTAGGGTTTGCTAGAGCTAGCTGAATAGTCTTTCCACCTGGAGAAGCACAGCAATCTAGAATGTAACCACTTATTTTAGGCAAAGCGGAAATAGGTGCCATTGCGGAAGGCTCTTGCATATAAAAAGCACCAGCAATATGCAACGGATTATTACCTACTTTTTCACAAGAATTTAAATAAAATCCAAAAGTGTTAAAATTTGTTTCTTTTATATCCAGCTTTGAAATATTTTTAAAATGTTCAACTGAATTTTTGCTAATATTTACTAATAATCCCCTAGCAGTATTTTTATCAAGAGCAGAAAAATAATTAGGTGCATCATCACCTAAAATATTTTCAATATATTTAATAAAATCTTTATTCAACAAATTTTTTTTCATTTTTGTTCACAATAATTATTAAAATTTACTTTAAATCAATTAACTTTTTTTATTTTATTTACCAACACATTTACTATAAACAAATAAACAACTTACTTTCTCGTTATAAATGCAAATCTTCTACTTCTCCTGATTTTTCTAAACCACACTCTAGAGTATTTCTAGCTACAAGAAAAACGTAAATTCCTTTACCACCATTATCTAATATTCCTAATTCATAATTTTCAAGCCCAGTCCAGTTATATGTTTTTCTGTTTGGCTGAAAAAAGACTGCAACTTTTACATCTTTATGAAACTTAGCCGCGTCAACAGCTGCCTTTTTTTTGCCTTCTTGTACTAGAATATTTTCATTTTCACTAGCAAAAAAAATTATTTTGTTTTTAATTGATTTAATATTTTTAGTTTTACTTTTATTTACAAAGAACAACCAAAATTTATCTCCTTGAGGTAATGCTATAAACCCCCAATTTTCAAGTCCAGTCATTTCTATTTGCTGATCTTTATCAACGAAAGCATAAAAAATACTATCTGGATCAGATTTTTCTAAATTAATAACGAAAGATTTACCTTTGTATTTGTCGCCTATCTTTTTAAATGATTCTATAAATGATTCTTCAAATTCTTTCAAATATATTCTCCATTTTTTAATTTTATTCACTAAAAATATCATAAAAATTCAAATTTGTCAATACTATTGATAAATTTAATCTTCTAAATAGAAAATACAAGAGTTTAATTTTATTCTGTTTAAGGATAATTCTCTCCCTAAAATTTTATATTTTAATCCCTGCACATATGAACACTTGTTGCAAGAAGAATTATAAAATTCCTTAAAAGGACAATGAAGTAATGTCATATAATTAATTTTGTCTTTTAAACATATCACGCCACAATTATTTTCAATTTCCTCCGCCCTATTATCATCATATTCTTGTAACAAAAATATTTTAGCACCGAAATTTTTAAAATATTCACACGAGATAGAATTATATACATTTAAAAAACCACCTGCTAAGAAGCCTTTATCTTTATTTACCAAATCTAAAGCATATAAGTTATTTACAACTATGCTAATATGCACATCTGATAATATTTTCTTCAACATATCAATATCTTTTTCCGTCGCAAAATTAGGAGTATACAAAACAGGCAAAAAAGTCAATTTTTTAGAAATTTCTATAAAACCATTTAAATCAATATTACTGTAGTCTTCTGGTCTTAAAATGACTAAATTTTCATAATTTTTTTGAATATTTAAATCAAATATTTCGTTATTGTTTTTTACATAAAAAATCTTATATTTTTTGATTTTTATAAAACTGTTAGTATTTTTTTGAAATTTTAATTTGTTTTTAATGTTTTCAATTGAAATTTTTAAGTTTTCAATCTTATGATTAGCACGATTTAAATAATCTTTATTTAAGTCATTTAAAAGATTAATTTGTAAATTTTTAGAAATCTGTTTGATTTTTGCGTCCAGCAAAAACACATTAAAATCAAATTTGTCAACTTTGACTTTAAAATATTCTAGTTTAGAAAAAATATTTTCGACTCGCTCTAAAGTTAATGGCTTATTAATAGATTCGGCAACTTCTACAAAATCTTGCACATATTTATTTTTATATTGTAAACAAAAATATAATTTATTCCCTATAACATTTAGTTTTAAAATAGATGGTAATCTATTGTCTTTGTAAATTTCGTTTTCTTTTTTTTCATCTTGAATAATATTTACAATATCACCTTTTTTACATTTTGTAGAAGAAGTTGTGAAAATATATCCATTATCGACCTTTTTCAAATCAAACAAACTAATTGTATCAATCTCTAATTTGTTCCTAAATATTTTAATAGAAGATTTTTTTGTTAAATTATAATTTGTAATTATCTTTACAGTAGTAAAACGCTTGCCAATTGAAACACTTTCTATTTTTCCAATTTCAATGCCTATATGAGAAGAATAATTTGATATAATTGATGAATTGCCATTGAAATAACCTTCTGTAAATTCACGATTAAAAGCAAGACACAAATCGTCATAATTTGATTTAGATACTTTATAGTTTCTATCTAAAACTTCCCTATAAACCTTAGTTGTTGTAGTAATATAAAAAGGTCTTCTAGCTCTACCCTCGATTTTTAAACTATCAACACCTGCTAAAAACAAATCTTTGAGTCTATTAATTAAGCAAAAATCTTTTGCCGACAAAAAATATCCCTGCTTTTTATTGCTATTTAAAGATAATGTTAAAGGTTGTCTGCAGTACTGAGCACAAACACCTCTGTTTCCGCTACGATTAATAAAATGTGAACAAAGATAACAATTTCCGGAAAAAGAAACGCATAATGCCCCCTGCACAAAAAATTCAATTTCTAAACCCGTCTGTAATTTTATTTGTTTTATTTCATCTAACGAACATTCTCTTGACAAAACTACTCTAGTAAAGCCAATTTCTTTAAGTTTCTTTGCTCCTGCCACATTATGAACAGCCAACTGAGTAGATGCGTGCAAAACGATATTTGGAGCAAACTCGTGTAAAAGACAAGCAAGCCCGATATCTTGGATTATGATAGCATCAACACCATAATTCCAACAATTAATTGCAAGTTCAACGGCTTTAAGCATCTCATCATCACGAATTAAAATATTTAAAGTCAAATAGACTTTTACATTGTGAGAATGCGAAAAAATAATGGCATCTTCAATATTGTACTCATTAAAACCATCTGAAATATTATTTCTAGCGTTAAAATTAGAAACCCCCAAATAAACAGCATCTGCACCATTTTGAACAGCCAACTTTAAACTTAAAAAATTTCCACAAGGCGACAATAATTCCATACGAAAATTATAGCACAAAGTGCCAAATTTGTAAATGTTTGAAAAATTAAAATGTCTAACTATAAAATATAATTATATTTAAAAAAATAGTTTTTAATTTTTATTTAATAAAAATAAATTAATAAAAATAATAAATATTAAAAATTTTCTTTAAAATTCAGTTATTTTTAAATAATTTTTTTAAAATATAAATTAATTCCATCAAAAAACAAAATATTTGAATTTTTTATATATGGAAAATTTACTTCTCTAAATTTGCTATCTATAAAAAATTTTTTACCAATTCTATCGCTTGAAACAAATGCTAAAAACTGACCATTTTTAACATTATCAATATTCACAATTATATCACTATTATTTACATAATAATTTATTAAATTAAATTTATCTTCTGTTTTTATAATTTTATTCATCTCATCATTACAACAACTTATTTTATTACAATTATTGCAACTGCAAGGATTAATAATTTCTATCATAGCCCCACAATGCTTGCACCTTAAAATTTCAAATTCCATAAATCCCCTAAAATATATTTTGTAAAATTACATTTAAAATTCTTAAATTAGAAAATACACATAAATTCTTATAAATATAAAATTGGTTATAATCAAATTATAACTTATATAAATAATTAAATTTTAAATAATATCTAAAAGGAAAAATAATAATTGTAAATTAAAACATCTTAAAAATCGTATAAATATTAAAATAAATTTGTTAAATACGCATTGTTTTAAAAATTCATGTTGTTTTAAATAAAAAAACTTTCACAAAATAGATTGTGAAAGTAAATATGGTGGAGATGTCGGGCATCGCATCCCAAGTCCAATTACATAACCCTATACTGCACTACACGCTTATTTAAGATTTAATTTTCGTCAAAAGATTAAGCCTTAACACTATCTATTGCTTAGCCTTTAATACAATTTGAACGCAAGGCAAAGTTCAAAAGGTTGCCAATCAATGACGACAATCCTTAGATATTGGCACTCTAAGGTTATCGGCCCAGGCGTATTACGCAGCTACAGGCATTTCGCTATTTTCGTTTGCGATTAACTTTTTTTGCAATTTTACAAGTTGCAACTTGGCGTGCACAATATAAGATGATATAACTGTCGAAACTATTTCATCCCCATATATTATAGTGTAACACATAATAAAATTTTAGTCAATATTTAATTGTAAGTCTGAATTGTTACCATTTCTTAATTTTAAATATTTTTGTTTTAAGTCAAAAGCAATTGCTGAATTTATCAATTTTCCGTCATAAATTTCATCAATTACTAATTTTCTTGCATCATCGTTTTCAATCCCAGAATTTCTTAATTCATCATATCTATTTAAAATAAATCTCAAAATATTTGAATTTAATTTAAGTCTATATTTATTTTTTAAATATTCTACAACTTCCAAAAGTATTTTTATTTCGTTGTTATTATCCACAAATACTATAGGTTCGTTATTTATAATTTTTGTAAATGTTGAATAATTTTTTTTATCTCTTTTGTATTTGCTATCGTTTGAAGGCAACAAAAGATAATATTGCAAACTTCTTTTTTCTCCATTACTAAAATCTTTTATTGATTTATTATTAACAAAAGTTCCCAAATAATCAACAAAAACCCTTCTTAGTTCATTGATTTCGCTCTGACCATTATGTAAGCCTATATCAAAAACTTCCAAAAAACTTTCAAAACAATTGTTGTATCTCCATCTAGTTCCACCAATTTTTTTAGCTGTAGCGCTAATATGATACACCGATTTACACATAGGGTCTAATTGTCTTATTAAAACTTTAAAGTAACTTTCGTAATCATTTTTATAAGGACTATAAACTTTTGTATAAAAATTTTCACCCAAAACATCAATTATATTCAAAAAATTTTTGAAATCTAATAACATAAATTTAGATTTTGCAAAATAATAAATATCATTTATTTTTTTCCTGCTCTCGTCTTCTAATTCATATTTATAATAATCAGCAACATATCTTTCATTTACTGTTCCATTTCTCAACAAATTATCATATACAATTTGGTCTTCATCATCAAGTTCGAACATCATTTTATCTCCTCTATCTAGTATTGTATTCCATTTCGCCTTTTAATGTCCAGTTCTTTTAAAGTTTCTCTTTTATCATACAATTTTTTACCTTTAGCAATAGCAATTTCAATTTTTAAATACGAACCTTTAAAGTACGCTCTAACAGGCACTATAGTGTACCCTTGCCTTTCTTTTGCTTTTTTAAGTTTTGAAATTTCTGATTTATTTAACAATAACTTTCTGTCTAGTTTTGGATCGTTAGAATATTTATTCTTAGCGAATGCTTTGTCATAAGGAGCAATATAGCTATTTTTTAAAAATACCTCATTATTCTTTATAAAAACAAAAGATTCGTTTATGCTCATATGACCACTTCTGCACGATTTAATCTCATTTCCATTTAAAACAATACCTGCTTCAAATTTATCTTGTAAAAAATAGTTATAATTTGCGTATTTATTGCTACAAACTAACATCCAAACTCCTCAAAAACTATTATACCAGAACCATTATCATAGATATTAAAACCTATGCTTTTAAAATAATCTATCAAACTTTTTTTAGAATTTGTTAATTCTATTAAATATTTTTTAATTTCATTTTTATCACAACCTGTTATTTCATTTAAAAAATCTACTAGGTTTTGATTTTCTTTAAATTCTAATCGTCTTCCTTTAGATTGTAAAATATCTTCTAATACAACAACAGCCTGCAACAGACTGTGAAAAGTGAATTTACTTCCATTCACTTTTGATAAATATACAGCATCATTAGATAATTCTAAACTTGTTTCAGGTTTTACTTCATCGCTAGAACATTCAACTATGCATTCTAAAATCTTTTTACAACGAGGACTTGCGTTTTCATTGATTTTATTAGTTGTATTTAATTCTAATGCAAGCGCAAATAAATTATCTATAACATTTGTATCAGTCGTTGTAGATTGTGGTCTTTTTACCTTTATGTTTTTAACTTTATTACCTTTTATGTTTCCCCAAGACATTTTTTCCTTCTTTATTTAATTATTAATTATTTAATATTTTTATTTTTTTAATTTTTTATTTTTTTAATTTTCTATGTTTATATTGTTCTAATTCTTTTTCTATATTAATATTATAAAATTCAAATCCTGATGTATGAATTTTATCATTTATAGGAATA
>CASFFI010000085.1 GCA_949293925.1 uncultured Christensenella sp.
AATTATTGTCGTTTCAATGCTATTTGAAACAATTTTGTCTGCCCTTCCCAAATCAGAAATTTCAGCAAATTTTAAATCGTTTTCATCACTAAAAAGTTTAGCATTTGTATAAGCGCATAAGTCATATAAAAAATTTAATCTTCTATCTTTATAATAAGGAGCACTTATAACCAAGCTATTTAACACCCCTTTTACTTTGTTTATAACAAGTGCTAGTAAAGCGTCTTTTTCTATATCTTCGCAAACGATTACAAGTTCACCATTAGATTGCCTTACCTTTTCCATAATAGGTAAAATTTCATCAGCCGACCTTATCGTTTTATTTACGACAAAAATGTAAGGATTATTAATAACAGATTCTAGTTTTGCCTTGTTTGTGCAAAACTGTTCACTAAAATAACCCTTTTCAAATTTAAAACCCTGTTTTAATAAAAACTCAGTAGAAGATTTTCCACTTTCCCCAATTGTAATTAAAGCATCAGCCCCAACATTAGAAATTGCACTTGAAATAAGAGAGCCAATTTCTTCGTCTTTACATGATATTGTTGCAATATTTTTAATGTCGTCTTTCGTCGTTATACGTTTAGAATTTTCTTTTAGTAATTCAATAACTTTTTTTGTCATTTTTTCCATTCCCTTCCTAAGAAGAATAGCATTCTCACTAAAAGATATATATTTTAATCCTTCATTTATCATTTCGCCTGCTAAAATAGTCGCAGTAGTAGTTCCATCCCCTGCAATTTGGTTAGTTTTGATACAAACCTCCTTTAAAATATCTGCGACACAGCCTTCAGCCCCTTCGACTTGAATTGATTTAGCAATACTTACACCATCATTTGTAATAACCTTTTTCCCATCTTTTGTAATAATCGCATTTTTACCTACAGGGCCTAGTGTATGACTTACTGAATCTACAATAATCTTAACTCCATTTTTTATAGCATTTATTGCTTTTAATCCATTAACAGTTTTACTCATCTAAAATAATTGCAATAATATCTGCTTGTTGCAGTACTATCACTCCCTCCCCATCAATTTTAATTTCAACGCCACTATAGCGATTATATAAAACTTTATCTCCAACTTTCACTTTCATTTCAACTTCATTTCCATCAAAAGTTCCGCCTTCTCCCACAGCAATCACTTTGCCTATTTGTGGTCGCTCAACAGATGTTGTTGGCAAATAAATTCCCCCTTTAGTAACATTTTCTTTTTCGCTAGGAATAATCACTACTCTGTCAAATATTGGTTTTAATTTCATAACCCCTCCTACACCTTTATTGACAAGCACAAAAAAAACTTGCAAAAAAATTTTATCATAATGAAATTTAAAAAAAACTAATAGATGACAACATTTAAACATTTTTGCATAAATATCAATATGTCTATATCTAAAAACTATAGTTTTGATTATGAAAAATTTAAGAAAAATCACAAAAAACACTCAAAATTATCAATATTTTTGACATATTTTGTAGTTTTTTTAACAATTTTATTATCTGTGGGTGCATTTTCGTACATATTTTATTTTAAAGGTATCGGTACATTTAAAAAAACTAATAACTTAACATATTACCTTTTATCCTCATCAATGCATGCTGATTATGATAAAGCATTGTCCTATTCAAGTGAAATACAAAATCGAGGAGGTGCAGGATATATTTATAAATATGGACAATATTATGTAATACTTAATGCTTATTTTTCTAAAACAGATGCAGAAAAAGTTTTAAACAAAACAAAAAAGGATTATCCTGCAAGCAAAATTATAATTTATAAAATTGAATTTAACAAATCCAGATTAAACGATATAAACAAAAATCTAATTAACGTCATAACTAAAAATATCGAAACAAGTTACAATATAGTACTGTCTTTAGACACAAATGAAATAACCACAAAACAAGCAACGAATATGTTAAGAACTCTTAATTCAAATATGAAATCTTCTATAGAAGAATACAAGTCGCACTTTACTTCTTATTCAAGCGACACGCAAAAAATTATAGAAAATTTACTAACCTTTAATGAATATGACTCTAATATTATAAACACTCAAATTTCAAGTATCGAATTATCTCCACTGATAAAATATTCTTATATTGCAAAAATAATATATTTTAATAAAATATGCAGTTATTTCTAATGATTAAAAACAAAATATTTATTAATTTTAGATGTATAAAAATTATTTTATATATAAAATAAAACTTTTAAGGTTACTAAAATTTATTGTGAAAAATATAAAAACATATCTTTTTATTTATGTGAATATATATCAAGTTTTATTTATGCAAATATATAATAAGTGAATTACTTTGGTCATATTATAAATTTTAAGTATATACAAATTAGACTTGGGTTTTAACTTTGAATTTGAACTTCTTTAAATCTATTAGTTTAAATAGATATATTAACAAAAAGTATAAAATTGCTGAAAATAAAGTTGTAGTCCAAAAATAAACTATTGAATTTGAATATAAATTTAATGCAGTTAATACAAAAAATATTATAGAGTTTATTAAAAACAATTTTATGAAAAAGTATGATTCAATTTTTAAGTTTAAGCTTTTATTTAAATCAATCAAATTTGCCATCATCGTAAATGAATATAGCAAAACATTTGAAATAACAAGACCTAAAATGTTAATTTCAGGATTCAAAACTAATATAATTTCAATTAAGAATTTAAAAAATACTCCTATAGACAAATTCAACAAATTTTTATTCGACTTATTAATTGATTGCAAAATACAAGCGGTAACTTCATACATTATTATATTGAAAACATTTATAGCTGAAAGTTTAAGCATCAAAACTGCAAACTCATCACTACTGTTGAAAATTGTTAAAATAATTTTATCTCCAAATATAATAATACCTATAACCAAAGGAAGTGCAATCACATATAAAATCTTAATTAAATCAATCAATTTATCTAATGAAAGTGATAATTTCTTTTTAAATTCCTCTGTTAAACTTGGCAATAATACATTTGCAATACTGACCCCAAAAATACTAGATATGTAAATTATAGATAAAACAATGCCATTATACAAACCAAATAAATTAAGTGCGAAACTATAATCAATATTGACTTTCAATAAATTAATTACAAGCACACTATCTATAAAATTGCAAAATGGTATAAGCATAGCAGAAAATAAAATTGACCTAGAATTTCCATTTAGTTTGGTATTAATTGAATTATTTGAAATATAATTTTTTTTGTCAATATTCGATAAATTTTTTTGATTTTTTATAGTAGAAAATTTTGAATTAATTTTTTTTAAGTGTCTATTATATTTTATCTTTAAATACAAAAATGATATTATTTCTGAAATAAGTATCGCAAGCACCAACATATATACTGACAACATTAATGATACTTTTATAAAAAATATAGACGCAACTAATCCAACAACAATTTTAACAACTTGTTCTATTATTTGAGATATTGCAGTCGGTTTAAAATCATCTAACCCTTGATAATAACCTCTAAAAACTGCTATTAAACTAACAATTAAAATACAAGGTGATAAAACGATATAACAAAATCCCAATTTAATATTGCCTTGTAACCAAGCAATAGGGAAAGCAACAATTGCTAAAATAATAGATAAGGTAATTGAAATTTTAGTAAACTTTTTTAATAAATTATTAAAGACAAATAATTTGTTTTCTTTTTCAACTTCCGAGATGTTTTTACTAATCATATTAGGAACCCCGGCAGTTGAAAACACTAACATAAAAGCATATACAGGGAAAACTAATTGATAAAGACCTATTCCCTGACTGCCTAATATATTTATCAAAACAATTTTATAAACTGCACCCAATATTTTTATAAACAACAAACTAAACATCAAAATTAAAGCTGAACGCAAAATTTTTTCTTTATCCATAAAAATATTTTTTGCAAACTAATAAAATTTATTTGTAAAAATCAAATAGTTTGTTAATAT
>CASFFI010000086.1 GCA_949293925.1 uncultured Christensenella sp.
AGAAGGATTTTTAGATATTGCTAAAGAGTTTGAAGGCGTAGCAGAAATAGAAAAAGCACACGAAGAAAGATATTTAAAACTTCTTGAAAATTTAAAAACTAAAACTGCATTTATTAAGAAAAAAGCAGTTATATGGGTTTGTAGAAATTGTGGACATAGGCATATTGGAACAACTGCTCCTGTGATTTGTCCAGTTTGTAAGCACCCTCAAAGTTTCTTTGAAATTGAAACAAAGAATTATTAAAATCTAAATATAAAAAATTAAACCACTTATTTAGTTTTATAAGTGGTTTTTTTAAATTTCTTTTAACCATAGTTTAATTATCTTTTATTGGAATATAATTGGGATATATTCGTTGATTTTACTGTTGATGTTTTCTTTTGTTGCCATACTTAACCTAATAAGTTATTATAAATATTTTTTAATTTTTGTCAAGATAAAAAAAACTACCGTTTGTGGCAGTTTAATCATAACTATCAAACATTCTACCTGTTAAGGCGTATCTTCGCATTAATCTTTTATATGCACTCAGCATTGCTATAAATAGTCCAACATATACAATTAAGATAATTCCTAAAAATGCACCGATTACAATATAATGGTCGGTATCAAGATATAGTTCACTCATACTAGGGCGTCTAAATTCTTTTGAAAAAAATCTATAATTTTCATCTAATTCTTGTTCTGTTACATTTGTTTTATATACAAACCAATTGTCCATCTCATCATTAATAAATATTGTATATGTATCCGTTTTTGGATTTTCATCACAATACAAAACATATTCTGAAGAACTGATAAGAGTATTGCTTGAAACTACAGGAATATTCCTTAAATATATTCCGTATATCATATATTCCATCGCTATAGCAACAATTACTCCTACAAACAACGCAGTAAGTGTCTTTAATACCATTTCAACACATTCGCGTCGTCTCATTCTTTTTAGAAACATATCTCCCCCTAATACATTTTAAATTATTTTATCAAAATATGACATATTTTGACAAGCGAAATGTGAAACTCTTTACAAATCTTATGCTTTTTGATATAATTTGTCTGTGGATAAATTAAAAGTAAATGAAATGAACGCTTTAAGCTTGGCATATATTGGGGATGCGGTTTATAGCCTTAGAGTTAGGGAAAAAATTTTAAAAAATTTTAATGGAAACTTAAATTTCTTAAATAAATTATGCAACAAAATTGTCTGCGCAAAAAATCAAGCCAAAATATTTGAATTAATGAAAGACAGCTTAACAGATATAGAACAAGATATTGCAAGGCGTGCCAGAAATGCTCATTATAACAATATTGCAAAGCATTCAACTTTAGAAGAGTATTCTAAAGCTACAATGATTGAGGCTGTAGTTGGTTTTTTATATTTAACAGAAGATAATAACAGATTGAATTGTATTTTTGATATTATTTTTAAGGAGTTTTTATGATTGTTGAAGGCATTAATACTATTCGAGAACTTTTAAAATCAAATTATGAAATTGAAAAAATTATTATAGATGATAAGAAAAAAGAACAGGGCATTTTAGAAATCATAAATTTAGCAAGATATAAAAACATTCCTGTTGAATATGTTAAAACTTTAGCACTATTTAAACTTTGCAAGTCAAAGGCTCATCAGGGAACTATAGCTTTTGTCAAACAATTTATTTACAGCAGTGTAGATGAAATATTGCATCTTGCAAAAGAGTTGAATGAAGATAATTTCATTGTGATTTTAGATGGCATTCAAGACCCACACAATATGGGTAGTATTATTAGAACTTGTGAATGTGCAGGCGTGCACGGCATAATAATTCAAAAAACAAATTCTTGTACTGTAAATGAAACCGTTTTTAAAACAAGTGCAGGGGCAGTTGCCCATATTAAAATTGCTCAAGTTACAAATATTAACGATTGTATAAAATTATTAAAACAATCAGGTGTTTGGGTGTATGGACTTGAGGCAAATGGAAAGGATGTTTCTAATGTTAATTTAGGTGGAAATATTTGTTTGGTGATAGGAAGTGAGGGCTTTGGAATTCGACCTTTAGTCAAGAAAAATTGCGATGAAATTTTATCATTAAAAATGAAGGGGAAAGTTAATAGTTTAAATGCTTCTAATGCTGCTGCTATTGCTATTTATAAAGTGCTTGATTATAGAAAATAGATTTTAGGTGAGTTATGGAAAACTTAAATGAAACTTTAACCTTGGCAAAACAAAATAATTGTGATGCTATGGAAAAATTGTTGAAAGAATACAAAACTAAAGTCGTGTCGATTTCACGCGAGTATTTTTTGGTTGGTGCAGAGTTTGACGATATTTTACAAGAGGGATTCATTGCGCTTTATAGAGCAATACTTTCCTTTGATGAAAATAAAAACGACAATTTTTCAGCGTATGCATCTATGTGTATTCATAGGGGGATTCAGACCGCTATAAAAAATGCTAATAGAAAAAAGAATGCCATATTAAATGACTATTTGTCTATAAATATATTAGGTGGAATTGGAAATAGTGATTTGTGTTTAATTATTGATACTAAAACTTTATCCATTGAACAAAAGTTTTTGTCGCAAATTACTGCTGAACGCGTGACAGATAAAATAAAAAAAATATTATCCGATGTTCAATTTGATGTGTTTACAAAATTTTTGAATGGTTATACATATAGTGAAATTGCCAAATTTAACAATTTAACAACAAAACAAGTTGATAATTTATTACAAATTATTAAACGCAAATTGAATTTAAAAAAAGACGAATTGCTATCATAGGAGGTTTTTATGCATTTGACACTTTATAGGAAATTTAGGCCAGATGATTTTAGTAAAGTTATAGGTCAAGACCATATTGTAACCACATTACGAAATGAGGTTAAAAATTCATCAGTTTCACATTCGTATCTTTTTACAGGAAGTAGGGGAACGGGAAAAACAACTTGTGCTAGAATATTTTCAAAGGCAGTGAATTGTTTAAATCCTGTTAACGGTTCACCTTGCGGTAAATGTAAAGTTTGTGTTTCTTTATCTGAACCAAACAATACTGACATTATTGAAATTGATGCTGCGTCTAATAATCGTGTAGATGAAATTAGAGATTTGCGAGAAAAGGTAAAATTTCCTCCTATTATTGGCAAATATAAAGTTTACATAATAGATGAAGTTCACATGCTTACTGATAGTGCTTTCAATGCCCTTTTAAAAACTTTAGAAGAACCACCTGCCCACGCTATCTTTATATTAGCAACAACAGAAGTTTATAAACTACCAGCAACAATTCTGTCAAGATGTAAACGATTTGATTTCAAACTAATTGACACTCAAGATTTAGTTAAACTTTTAGATAATGTTTTTAAAAAGTCTAATATAACTTGTGACGAAGAAAGTAAAATTATTATTGCAAACGCAGGACAAGGTAGCGCTAGAGATACGCTTTCAATAGCTGATTCAGTTGCTTCATATTGCAATAATAATATAACAATAGAAAAAACAAAAGAAGTTTTATCTTATGGAAATTTAAATATTATTAGTGAAATTGTTTATAGTATCAGCATAAATGATGCAAAACAGATATATTATCTAATAGAAACAGCATTGAAAAATAATATTTCAATAAATGTAATGTGCAAAGAAATGTGTGAGTTTTTAAAAAATTTAATGTTAATAAATTCAGGAGTCAGTTTCTCTAATTTGAATTTGTTGAAAAGTGACTTTATATATTTCGATAAATTAAAAAATTTAGAGCGTAGTTGGATTTCAAAAGCATTTGAAAAATTTGCAAAAATTGAATTAGATTTAAAATATTCTATTAATCCTGTTAATTTATTCTATTCAATATGTTTGTCATTAATTGATTTTGATGGAAATTTTAAACAAATATTAAAAACAAACTCAAACACTAACGACAATGAAAAAAAATTAAAAAATGATGAAAATATTCAAAATAATGACAAAAAAATCGATAAAAATGATGAAAAAATTGAAAATATTGAAAAAAATATTGAAAATTTATCAAATATAATTACAAATCAAACAGAAGATAAAGAAATACCTTCAGATGTAGATGCGGGAAAGTTGTTTGGAAATGTTTTGATAGAAGCAAAAAATAAAAATCTTTACGCATTATACACAGCATTAAAAAGTGTATACAATGTTAGTATAGAAAATAAAGTTTTAAAATTAAATATAAATGATAAAACTGCATATTCTTTGCTTGACGACCAATCGAGAATTGATGTATTATTAAACATAGTGAAAAGTTTTGATGAAAGCATTGAAAATGTTAAAATTGAATTTGACACTTCGACTAAAAGCGAAAAAGATACAATTTCGTGTCTAAAAAATTTATTTGGGAATAAAATTAAAATAAAGGAGTAATTATGCAAAATTTTAGAGGTGGTAATGGCGGTTTTGGGAATATGCAAAATTTAATGCGACAAGCACAAGCCATGCAAGAAAAATTAGTAAAAGCACAGCAGGAATTAGAAGATATGGAAATAGTGGGTTCTTCTGGTGCGGGAATGGTTACAGTTGTAATGACCGGCAAAGGCGAAATCAAAAGCATTAAGTTAAAAAAAGAAGCAGTTGACCCTGAAGATGTTGAAATGTTGGAAGATTTAATTTTAGCAGCAATTAATGATGCAAAATCTCAAGTAGAAAAAGCAAATGCTGATAAAATGGGTGCTTTTGGTAATCTTGGAGGATTAGGCGGGTTATTATAATGGCTTATAATTCAATTGAGAGTATGGATGTTTTGGTAAATGAATTATCCAAACTTCCGGGAGTCGGTAAAAAAACAGCACAAAGGTATGCTTATTTTATAATTTCAAACGATAAATCTTATGCAGAGAGTTTGTCAAATGCTATAAAGGAGGCAAAAGAAAATATCCACGAATGTCCAAGATGTGGAAATTTTACAGATACCGAAGAATGTGCGATTTGTTCAAGGACGGATAGAGAACCTATTGTTTGCGTGGTAAAAGAACCAAAAGATGTTATGGCTATTGATAGAATTAATAATTTCAAAGGGACATATCATGTTTTACACGGAGTTATTAATCCTATAGAAGGAAAGGGCCCTAACGATATTAATCTCGCAAGTTTGTTAAGAAGAGTCAATGAAGAACACATTAAAGAAGTTATTGTTGCAACCAATCCAGATGTTGAAGGAGAAGCAACTGCTATATATATTTCAAATTTGTTAAAACCTCTAGGTGTTACGGTAACTAGAATTGCTCAAGGGATATCAATTGGAAGTGAATTAGAGTTCGCTGATGCAATGACTTTATCAAAAGCAATAGATTCTAGAAGACCAATGTAATAATTTTTGCGAAAATTTTGTAAAAATTATTGACAAACATTTTTTATTTAGTTATAATAATTTTGCATTTGGTTATGGGGGTATAGCTCAGTTGGCTAGAGCACCTGCCTTGCAAGCAGGGGGTCTGCGGTTCGAATCCGCATATCTCCACCAATGCAATTTTATTATTTGACAGATGATAAAGTCGTTAAAACATTATATATAATGGAATGTAGCTCAGTCGGTTAGAGCACCACCCTGATAAGGTGTATTTGAC
>CASFFI010000087.1 GCA_949293925.1 uncultured Christensenella sp.
AGGGCACTATCCACGCAGTAGGTTTAATACTTTTGTTTGGTTTTGTAATAGTTATTGATATATTGCATTTTACAATTTGGACATAAATGTATTAAAACATTTGACAATTTAAAAATTTTGTCATAAAATCAAAGAAATTACTAGATAACATTGAGGACTTATGGATTTTTCACTTTTTTTAGATGAAAACGGCAAGCTAAATTATGCAATTTATGATAGGTACCAAAGAACTAAGGACCTTTTATTAAAATGCAACGAGTTTGTCGTTTTTTATTTGCATTATATTGAACTTATAAAATGCTTTGATTATATGAATTCGTGTAACAATGGATTTTTAGGTTGCGTTTCGGGCGATGAAGATGACGCACAATTACAGCTAGATGCTAATGTGATTTATGCTATTGAAAAATTAGAAAAATTAAAGCATAAAATTACTTCACGCATTGATAAAAAAATTACAGATAGAACTGACGAATCTATATATTTTGATTGGTATAAAACTTATAAATTCATATATTCAAAATTAAAAGAAAGCGAATTAAATGAAATTCTTGAATTTATTCATTATGTAGATATATATTTACAAGGTATGTTGCGTGGTGATGATGATTGCACAGAAAAAGTAAATGATTACTTAAATACTGATTGGGCAAAAGAGTTTGATAATTTTATGTTAGTAAATAATGAAGTTGTTAGCCTTAAATAATTGACTAAGGATAAATGAAATAATAAAATAAAGATATGGGGTGATATATGGTAAGTGCTGATATACAAGGTTTAAATGTTGGACAAACTGCAAAATATTTAATTAATGTTGCAGATAAGGCAGTATTTATGTCTTATGCTTTGGAGTATTTATTAAAGTATTTTAAAGTAAATACTTTTAAAAAAATTGAAAACTTAAGTCAAGACCAATTAGAAAGTTTAAGAAAACAGCAAGAAAATATTTTAAAAAATTTAAAAGAAAAGTTTGGAATAGATAAAAAAGATTTAAATTTTGAAATGGTATCAGTTTATGAATTTTTAAGGGAAATTAAAGGCAAAGATATAAAATTTAATCAAGATGTTGATAGAATTCTTGATGAAAACAATAGAAATTTTGGTTTTTCTGAAACATTGAAATTAATTTCTTATTTAAGAAAATTTGAGGATTTAAAATTAGAATTAGAATTGAGTTCTGGAAAAATAACTTGTACCCATACAAATGGAGAAAATAATCCTAATGAAGTTAATGAAATTTTGCGTAGCGATTTATTATCTGTATTAAATAGGTATGAATTTCCTACTCAAAAAAATACAGATGAAAAATTGTATAACACTTTCGAAGATATTGGAAATTTAAGTGAATTTGCGAAAATGCTAACGCAATTAAAAGATAAATCTGATGAAAATAAAATATCAAAAAATTGGTTAAATAAGTTAAAATTAAAAAACCATTTATCAAAAATATCAAAATCTAAGGAAGATGAACAAAGATATTTAAATTTTGTAAACAATAACTATTCTTCAAATGAGTTTGTCTTAGATTTAGAAAAATTTTTATCTTCAAAATTGATTTATGATACTTCTAATAATAGGCTTGATATGACTGGGGAAAATGTTTATAGGCGCTTATTAATTACATCTGCAGACAAAATAGGTCAAAATGCAAGTAAGAATTATTGATAATGGAACATCCATTATCTTTTTTATTTTGTCAATTAAACAAATTTTTAAAAATTCAATTTGAAAGGTATGAAATTATTATAAATTATTTTTTATCTAAATTGTTTTACTCTAGTTTGATTTTAAAATCTAGTGAAAATTAAATAAAAATTTCAATTTATTAGTATTGTAATAATTCTATAAATATTATAAAACTTTTTTTAACCAGTAATTCATTGATTTTAAATAAGTTGATTATTGGATTAAATTTTATTTGTCTCATTTATTTATTTATGTTATAATCTTTTTTAGTAAAAACTTTATGTAGAGGTTATTGCAGTATGATTTTTGCTTTCTTAACCATTTGTATCGTTAATTTGATATTCATTTTTATAACTTTTTATAAAGAACAAGAAAACTTAAAAAGGGCTCTTGCTTGGGAATGTATAGTAGGTGGCTTGCCTATTTTAGGGTTTTTTATATATTTAATATGTTCTAATTTTTTCGTAACAAACAAAATTAATCTTGAAAAAATGTTTAAAGAAGCAGAAATATATAATAAGATTAATTCAATTGAACCTGATATTAATTCAAAAAATTATTCATTTAATAATAATGTAATACATTTTAATAGTTTTGAAGATTATTTTAATGATATTTTAGATAAAATTTCTAAATGCAATACATATTGTTTGATAAATCTTAATGAATTGCCTGAACTTGATTTTTTTTCTGAATTGTGCAATTTAATGATTGAAAAGAAAAAATCAGGTGTTGTAATAAAATTTAGTTATGAGTATGCTAAATTTAAGCATAGGAAATTATTAAAACAATTACAAGAAAACAAAATAACTCCGGTAAAGTTTAGTAAAATAAAATCATTGACATCTAGGTTTAAAACAGACCGTGATAGTATAATAGTCGATGGTGTTATAGGTTTTATATCGCCTATAAATGCTAAAAAAACGGATAATACAATATACTTTGCTGTTGAAGGAAATATTTTAAATGATTTAGATTACAATGCTCATAGAGATTATTCTTTTGCTTCAAAAAAGTTTTTGCCATTAATAGACAATCCTAAAAAGGTGGATAAAAGGTTAAAAGCTAAACTTGTTACAAGTTTTGCAACAACTAATTATGAATTTGAATTAATATCAAATTTTGCTCGTGCTAAAAAGAGAATTAGGATTTGTTCTGATGACTTTATAGTTTCAGATAGAATAATGCAAACACTTATAACAGCCTTAAATTTAGATGTGAAAGTTGAAATTATGATTTCAAAACAAGGGAATAAATTACATTTTTATGCCTCAAAATATTGTCTAAAAAAACTTTGTATGCATGGTGCAATATGCTATGTTTATGATGGTAAGATTAAGGGCAGTAGAATAGCTATTGATGATGAAGCTGTAGTTATTACTTCTACAAAGTGTTATGATAAAGATATGGAATATAAAATTGTTGAAGCAGTTTTTGCATTTGATGATAACCTAAATGATTTATTTAATGAAAAATATGAATTGGATAAAGAAAATAGTTATAAAATGTCAAAATTTAGAATAGGGCTTAAAGAAAATTTTGCAAGATTCGTTTTACCGCTTTTATAATTCCTATTTTAAATGTGATGTCTATTTTTACATAAAAATTTTTATTTTAATTAAATATTTCTTTAACGATTATTAAATTTATTTATAAAAAGATTAACAAAGGAATTTTATGAAAGGATTTTTTGGAGTAGCAGGTGTGCCTGTGAATTATAAAGGAAAAGAATTTGAATTTTTCAATTGGTTGAAAAGCTTAAACTTAAATGCTTTTGAAATTCAGTGTACTTATGGATTTAAAATTTCCGATAAGAAAAAGGAGTATTTTAAGGCTTGGTCAGATGAAATAAAATTGTCTATGCATGGTCCATATTTTATTAATCTAGGCAGTTTGAATCAAGATGTTGCAATTCGTTCTAAAAACAATTTAATTTCAGGAATAGAACTTGCAAAACAGATAAACTGCTCTAGAATAATTTTCCACCCGGGTGGCGGACATAACAATACTGAATTAGGTCGTAAAGAGGCTGTTGATAGAATTATAAATTATATATTGGAAATTGAAAAAACAGTCGATTTTGAAAATGTTTTGCTTTATCCAGAAATAGGTGGTAAAACTGCAAATTTGGGGTCTATTGATGAAATTATAAAAATAGTAAACAACACGAATTGTTACCCTTGCATTGATATTGCTCACTTGCACGCCAGAGAAAT
>CASFFI010000088.1 GCA_949293925.1 uncultured Christensenella sp.
ATGCGGTATTGAAAGGGCTAGAGCATTTACTCAAAATGATTCACACATTTTCTGCAGACCTGACCAAATTAAAGATGAAATTAAAGGGGTTATTGATTTAATTTTAGATGTTTATAAAGACTTTGGCTTTGAAAAATATGAATTTAGGTTGTCATTAAGAGATAAAAATAATACCGAAAAATATTTTGGGAATGACGAACTTTGGGAAAAGAGCGAAAAAGCTTTAAGAGAAGTTTTGTTTGAATCTAACTTAAAATTTTATGAAGCAGAAGGTGAGGCTGCTTTCTATGGACCTAAAATTGATGTTCAAGTAAAATCAGCACTTGGTCATGATGTTTCGCTTTCCACTGTTCAACTAGATTATCAATTACCTGAAAAGTTTGATTTGGATTATGTTGACGAAAATAATACTAGAACTAGACCTATTGTAATTCATCGTGCAATATTAGGCTCTATTGATAGATTTACAGCTTTCCTTTTAGAAGAAACTAAAGGTAATTTACCTGTTTGGTTATCACCTTGTCAGGTTAAAGTTTTGACTATTTCTAACAACAATGATGAGTATGCAAAAAATGTTTACAATAATTTAGTTAATATGGGCATTAGAACTGAATTGGACTTGAATAATGAGTCGATTGGCAAGAAAGTTAGAAATGCTGTTTTGAAAAAAATACCTTATTTGTTAATTTTGGGCGATAAAGAAATGGAAGACAATACTGTTTCAGTAAGAGTTAGAGGAGCAAATGATACAAAAACTTTAAGTTTTGATGAGTTTTCTTCATTAATTATGCAAGATATAAGAAATAAAAAGTAATTTATAATATAAAAAAATTATTATAATTTAAAACACTTTAATTAAAAATTAAGGTGTTTTTTTATAAAATTAATTCTACTTAAATAAAAAGTTAATTTAATTATTTTTTGTCTTTATGGTAAAGGTTTTTTGTATATTTTATTTTATATTTATTTAATATTTTAATTAATGTTTAATATTAATTATTTGTATTTAAGTCATTAAATATTTTGTTTTTGTGTAATTTATTTTAATAATTTTATCTTTTAAGTGTCAAAAATATTAGTTTAGTACTAAATAAATATTGAAAATAGTAATTTATTTTTAATTTATCTAAAATCATATACTTTTATTTGCACTATAATGGTTTTTGTGATATATTGTTTAGTGTTAACAAATGTTGGTTGACTAATAAATTTTAAGAATTATATTGTCAATTATTATATTAAATTTGTGTATTAAAATTTTTAATATTAATTTATTTTCACATTATATAACGGAGGGAATATGAACGAAGATGTTGAAATGGAACTTTTATCTTACGAAGAAGAACTTGGTAAGTGTTTAAATAGATTAAAAGATGAATATGCAGTTTTGAAAGTTGGAAGAGCAAATCCTCATATTTTAGATAGGGTTTATGTTGATTATTATGGTAGTATGACTCCTATTAATCAAACTTCTAATATTTCTGTAGTTGACGCTAGAATGATTACAGTGTCGCCTTGGGACAATTCAATTTTACATTCTATAAAAAAATCTATTATGGAAGCGAATTTGGGTGTAGGGATTTCTGATGACGGAAAATTGATCAGACTTTCATTCCCAGTTTTGACAGAGGAAAGGCGTAGAGAAGTTGCAAAAGATGCTAAAAAGACTTTAGAAGAAACTAAAGTCGCTATGCGAAATAAACGCAGAGATGTTTTAGATGTATTCAAATCACTTAAAAAAGATAGTAAAATATCAGAAGATGAATACAATACACTAGATAAAAAAGTTCAAAAATTACTAGACGACAGTATTTCAAGCGCAGATGATTTATGTAATAAGAAAGTGCATGAAATAATGGAAGTGTAATATGGATATTACCAACAAACTTAAACGAATTAAAATTCCTACACATTTAGCACTTATATTAGATGGAAATGGTAGATGGGCAAAAAAAAAGAATTTAAACAGAACAGACGGGCATTCTAAAGGTTTTGAAACACTTATTAATATTTGTAAAACCATCAGAAAAATTGGTATTAAATATTTAACTGTTTATGCTTTTTCAACCGAAAATTGGAACAGACCTAAAAAAGAAGTGGATTTTTTACTAGACCTATTTGAAAAAGGCATCGACAGGCTAGAAAATGAGTACAAAGACGATGATGTAAAATTGATAATATCAGGTGAACTTGATAGATTTTCGCAAAACATTCAAAACAAAATTAATAGATTTGTAGCAAATTCTTTTAACAAGTCGGGATTTGTATTAAATCTATGTTTGAATTATGGCGGAAGAGCAGAAATTGTACGCGCTGTAAATAAAATTATAAATGAAAAATTAGAGTATGTTGATGAAAAAAAATTCTCTAAATATTTATATACGGCAGATTTGCCTGATCCAGATTTTGTAATTAGAACTAGTGGGGAACAGAGGTTATCCAATTTTTTGCCTTGGCAAACTATTTATTCTGAACTATATTTCCCAAAAGTATTTTGGCCTGCTTTTAATGACAGTTGCCTTTTAAAAGCTTTAAAAGTGTATTCAAAGCGTGATAGAAGATTCGGGAGAGTAAAAAAGTGAAAATCAGAATTTTAACAGGTTCAATTATTTTTATTGTTACTATGCTTTTGGTGTTTTCTAAATTGCTGACACCTTATATTTTTGATATTTTTTTGATAAGTATTGGTGTTCTTGCAATTTTAGAAATGTCTAAAATCTTAAATTTAATGAATAAATTGCATTTTAAATGGATTAGTATTTCTATACTTATAATAAACTGTGTTATAATGCATTTACTTTTATATTTAGGTTATGATTTGTGGTTAATATTCGTTGTAGAGTTTACAATTATTTGTTTGGTTGTAGGAATAGTCGCTTTAATAAAATCAGTTAATATGGATATAAAATCTGCAATAATGTTTGCATTAAACACAGCATTAATATGTATATATCCTAGTTTTGTAATTAATTGTATTATGCTTGTCAACAATTTATTTAGTTCATCACTAAGTTTGATTTTGATTCTTTTACTATTTTTGATACCTATGTTTACTGATAGTTTTGCATTATTTGTTGGAGTGCTATTAAAGGGTAAAAAATTGGCACCAAAAATTAGCCCTAAAAAAACTTGGAGCGGATTTATAGGCGGTATTATAGGTGGTGTGCTTGCTAGTGTTATTTGTTATTTCGCTGTTAAAAATATAGCATATTTTGATGCTATACCAAAAGTGTTTTTAAATTTTTGGTTCTATATTAGCATAGGTGTTTTCTGTAGCATATTGGGACAACTTGGCGATTTGTTTGAATCTTTCCTAAAAAGAAGGGCGAATATTAAAGACTCGGGCAACATTTTCCCAGAACACGGCGGTATGCTTGATAGGATTGATAATTTGTTGTTTGTAAGTTTTGCTATTACTGTTATTTTGCTAATTTTAATTTAAATTATATCTGTTTTATGCTTTTGAATTATCTTTTCAGTTTCTTATATATTTACAAAATATTATAATAAATGTATTTTAAAGGTATTTTGCTTATTTGACTTTTAACCTTCAAATACGCTTTGTAAGATTATCTTTATTTATGCAATGTTCAATAAAATCTATTCTAATAAAGTTAAATAAGTTTAATATACTTATCTAATAATATTTAAAAAATTTAATTACTTATAATGTTAAAAGAAATTTAAATAAAAAGTTAAAAAAAGCGTAAATACTTAAATAATTGATTTTTAAATTTATGAATGAATTTTTAACATATTAAAACAATATAAAAAACTAATGATTAATTAAAGAATATGATTAATTAAAAAATGATGAAGCAGATGGTACAACTATTAATGATTAATGAAATTAAAATACGAAAAATCTTGAAATTTTAATTTTATGTAATTTAATTGTTATATTTCTATATACTATTTTAGAGGTGCAAATGTATATTATTTTCGCTATATTAATTTTGCTATTTATGGTCTTAATACACGAGTTAGGACATTATATATTTGGTACGATTTTAGGATTTAAAATTAATGAATTTGCTGTAGGCTTTGGCCCTGCAATTTTTAAAAAGACTAGAAAAAATGGACAAGTTATTTCTCTTAGAGTTTTGCCTCTTGGCGGTTTTTGTGCTTTTGATGGAGAAGATGACAATAGCACTGACCCTAGAGCATTTAACAATATGCCTGCCTATAAAAGATTAATAGTTTTATTTGGTGGCGTGTTTTTTAACTTTCTGTCAGCGATAATTTTTTCGTTTATATTACTTGTTTCTGTAGGATACGAAATTCCAGCTGTTAAAAATTCAGATAATCTTTCAAATATCCCTGCTGGAAGTAGTATAAGATATGTGGCAGGAGAAAAAATTGATTTTGTTTATGACAATTCGTATTCAAAATTAGTGCTTGATGCTATTAAAAATAATAATTTTGAAGAAGTAATAATTGATGGTACAAATTATGCAAAAATTAGTATTGAATATAAAGAATCTGGCAAACTTAAAGATGGATTTATTTTGTACAGTGAAGAAGTTAGAATTAATTCAATCTCTGATTATTATGCAAAATTGACTAATTTAAGGCAAAATAATATTATTTTAAGTGTTAATAATCAAGAAATTACCTTTGAAAACAATTTTAATAAAATTTTAACAGATTACATCGAAAATAATGAATTTACTTCAGAAGAAATTGAAAATATGCAGTCTAATGTTCAGATTACTTATTTAGATAATGCTGGTAATGAAAAAACAGGCGTTTTGCCATTGTTGTATGATAAAAACAGTGAGAAATTTTACCTGGCAGATAAAATTAGCGTTGGTGTTTATTATGAAACTGATTGTAGTATAGATGCCTATAGATTTGGTTTTTTTGAAGGTTTAGCAGAAAGCGTTCCTTTTACACTTAGGTGGGCACAAAAGATTTTAATTGTTTTTGGTGGATTATTTACAGGCGATGTTCCTTTGTCTTCTTTAGGTGGAACAGTTACTACTATTACAACTATTGCAGATTATTCTAGTCAAGATTTAACTTTTATATTAGTTTTGCTTCCAATGATTGCAATTAATCTTGCAGTATTTAACATTTTGCCTATTCCTGCACTTGATGGTGCCAGAATGGTTTTTGTACTAATTGAAATGATAAGAAGAAAACCTATAAATAAAAATGTTGAGGGCACTATCCACGCAGTAGGTTTAATACTTTTGTTTGGTTTTGTAATAGTTATTGATATATTGCATTTTACAATTTGGACATAAA
>CASFFI010000089.1 GCA_949293925.1 uncultured Christensenella sp.
ACACTTGCTGACAGAATTATGGAATTTACTGGTGCTGTTGCCAAACGAGATATTAAAGACCAACTTTTAGACAGTATGGATATTGAACGAGAACGCGGAATTACCATAAAACTTGCTACTGTTAGTATGAACTATAATTACTGTGGTAAAGACTATATTTTAAACCTTATTGATACGCCAGGACATGTCGATTTTAGTTATGAAGTTTCAAGAAGTCTTGCCGCTTGCGAAGGAGCTTTATTAGTAGTTGATGCAACGCAAGGCGTCCAAGCGCAAACTTTAAATAATGTATATCTTGCCATTGAACAGGGGCTTGAAATTATCCCAGTAATTAACAAAATAGATTTGCCATCTGCTGATGTTGAAGGGGTTAAAAAAGAGATCGAAAACACTATTGGAATCAGTTGTGAAAACGCTTGTCTTATAAGTGCAAAAACAGGGCAAAATATTGATACAGTTATCTCATCAGTTATTAAATATATAAAAAATCCCGAGCAAGACAGTACAAAACCATTAAAATGTTTAATTTTTGATAGTTTTTACGACAGTTTCAAGGGTGCAGTGATGATTGTCAGAGTATTTGAGGGTTGTGTAGAAAAAGGTGACATTTTACAATTTTTTCAAACAAAGGCAAATTATGAAGTAACTGAAGTTGGTATTTTTACGCCTTCTATGAAAGAAATTGATTGTTTATCTGCGGGTGAAGTTGGTTATATCTGTGCAAGTATTAAAAGTGTAAGTGATACAAAGGTAGGAGACACTGTAACTACAAAAGATAATCCTTGTTTGGAACCTTTAAAGGGTTATAAAGAGGCAAAACCTGTTGTTTTTTCAGGTATTTTCCCAGTCGATGGAAATAAATATCAAGAATTAAAAGATGCATTAGAAAAATTGGCATTAAATGATGCTTCTTTGAATTTTGAAAAGGAAAACAGTCTTGCTTTAGGTCATGGTTTTAGATGTGGATTTTTAGGTTTACTACACATGGATATTATAGTTGAAAGGTTAGAGCGTGAATTTAGTCTAGACTTAATTACAACTGCTCCTAGTGTAAAATATAGAGTTCACAAAACTGATGGTAGTATAATTGATGTTTCAAATCCTAGTTTGTTACCAGACCCTGTTTATATAAACTATATTGAAGAACCTATTGTTAAATGTGAAATAATAACTCCTGCTGAGTATATAGGCAATATTATGGATTTATGTGCGAACAAACGCGCAGAGTTTAAGGATATGCAATATTTAGATGAAAAGCGTTCAAAAATAGTTTACAATATTCCATTAAATGAAATTGTTTATGATTTTTTTGATAAAATTAAAAGTTTGTCAAAAGGTTATGCTTCGATGGATTATGAAATAGTAGGCTTTAATAAAAGCGACCTTGTAAAACTAGATATATTAATTTCAAAAGAAGTATGTGATGCATTATCATTAATTACACATAGAGATAAAGCTTATTCAAGAGGTAGAGCATTAGTAGAAAAATTAAAAGAAGTAATCCCAAGACAATTATTTGAAATACCTTTGCAAGCAGTAATAGGCGGTAAAGTGGTGGCAAGAGAAACCATTTCTGCTTTAAGAAAAGATGTATTGGCAAAATGTTATGGCGGTGATATTACAAGAAAAAGAAAATTGTTAGAAAAGCAAAAAGAAGGCAAAAAACGAATGAGAAGACTAGGCAATGTCGAACTACCTAGTGAAGCATTTATAGAAATTTTAAAGTTAGATTAAAATGTTTTATTAGAATAATCATAAAATTTAAACCATAAAATTTAGAATCATAAATTTATAAATTCATAAAAATAAAGTTCATAAATTAGTAAAACTATAAAATCAATTATAAAAAAAGAAATAGTTTTGTAATATAATTCAAATTAAATATCAATAATTGTAAAAAGTATAAAAAACAGATATTTTAATATTTTTTAGTTTAATACTTTGCTTTACAAATCAATTTATTTAGTATAAAATATTTTTAATTAATTAATAATTTCAGTTAGACAAATATAAAGTAAAATCGCTTTTTATAATTATTAAAATATTTATTAATTTAGGGGGATAGATGAGTAGGAATTTAGTAACGGACAAAATGGGCTTATATGTACACATTCCGTTTTGTTCAAAGAAGTGTGATTATTGCGATTTTATATCATTTTCTATGTCAAAAGAAGCACAAGTTGAATATTTAGCAGCGCTTTTTGAAGAAATTGATATTATGAAAAAAAAGTTCATTGACAAAGAATTTGACACACTCTATATAGGTGGTGGCACTCCGTCATTTGTATATGAAGGTTTTATTATAGCACTTGCTAGAAAAATTTGGTCGAGTTTTAAGTTTTCAAAAGACACTGAATTCACTATAGAAATTAATCCTTCAAGTTGCACTGAAGAAAAACTTTTTGAATACATTCAAGCTGGCGTAAATAGAGTAAGTATAGGGGTACAATGTTTAGATGAAAACTTATTGAAGTCATTAGGAAGAATTCAATCTATGGAAAATATCGACAACACATTTAATCTTTTGCATAAAATGAGATTTAGAAATGTTTGTGCAGATATTATGATTGGCCTACCTAATCAAACTATGGCGGCGGTAAAAGATACTGTCAATTATTGTTTAAAGCAAAAAGTTCAACACATTTCAGTGTATACTTTGCAAGTTGAAAAAAGCACAGTGTTATACGATCAAATAAATAGGGGAGAATTAAAACCCTTAAGCGAAGAAGAGTGTGCAGATATGTATAATATGGTAGCATCAATGCTAAAAAAAGAAAATTTTCTGCAATACGAAGTATCGAATTTTGCTCGTTCAACATTTGAATCAAGACATAATTCAAAATATTGGTCAGGAGTCGAATATTTGGGTCTAGGTGTGTCCGCTTCAAGTTTTTATGGCGGACATAGATTAATGAATACAATAAGATTAGATAGTTATTGTGATAGATTATTGAATAAACATGAACTACCTATTGCTACAGACGAATATATTACAGACAGCAAAAGAAGAACTGAAAGAATTATGTTGTCGCTTAGAACTTCAATAGGATTAGACCTTGAAAAATTTAAAATTGATTTTAAAGAAGATTTATTGCAATCTAAAAAAGAAGCAATAAACGACTTTATTAAACATAAAATTATGAAAATAGAAAATGGATTTTTAATAATAGACCAGAAATATTTCTATATCTCAAATAAAATTATTTTAGAACTTCTATAGACTAAATCATGTTAATTGCATTGATAAAGAATACTATATTTCATAAATATAAAATATTATTAAATTTAGTAAAGTTTTGTTTTTAGTATTAATTATAAAATAAAAAGCATTAATATCAAAAAAAACAGAATGTAAAAAATGAAAAAAGCAAAAAAATGTAAATCAAAATTATAAATAAAAATGTAAATTAAAAATATAAATAAAATTGTAAATAAATTAAAACAAAATCTAAAAGACAGCATATTGTCTTTTTTGTTTGCTATTTATCAAATTTTGAAGTAAAATATAGTTGAAAGCAAAAGTTGTAAATATAAAAGTTAAATAAAGATTAAAAATTTAACATAATAAATAAGGATTAAAATTTAAACAATATTAAAAATTTAATAAATTGAGGTAAAATGGAATTTGTACATTATTCAGTAATGAAAAAAGAAGCTATAGAGAATTTAAATATTTCACCAGAAGGCATTTATGTTGATTGCACTTTGGGTGGAGGAGGTCATAGCCTTGAAATACTCAAAAGGTTGACTACAGGCAGATTAATTGCATTTGATAAAGATAGTGATGCAATAACTTTTTCAAAAGAGTTATTAAAAAAATATTCGGACAAACTAATTATAGTCAATTCAAATTTTAAGGATATATCAAGGGTATTAAATGAATTAGATATACAATATGTTGATGGAATTTTGGCAGACCTTGGAGTGTCATCTTATCAGTTGGATACAGCGGGCAGAGGATTTAGTTATATGCACGACGGCAGATTAGATATGCGAATGGATAAATCAAATCCGCTTGATGCTTACAAGGTTGTAAATGAGTATAGCGAAGAAGATTTAAGAAAAATTTTGTTTGAATATGGAGAGGAACAACACGCAAAATCAATAGCAAAAAAAATAGTGTCAACAAGGCAGAAAAAACCTATTGAAACCACTTTTGAATTAAAAGAAATTATAAAGAGTTGCTATCCTATAAAATTAAAAGATAAACCTGGAATAAATGGAAAAACATTTCAAGCAATACGAATAGAAGTTAATAAAGAATTAGATGATTTAGTTTCAGGGATAGAAGATATGATTGCAAGTCTAAAATCAAAAGGAAGATTAGTAGTTATTACTTTTCAGCCACTTGAAGATAAAATTGTTAAAAAAGCCTTTAAAATTCATTCAACTGATTGTTTGTGCCCACCGAAAATTCCAAAATGCGTTTGTAATCACAAAGCTGATATTAAATTGATAACTAAAAAGCCAATAATACCATCACAAAAGGAATTAGATGAAAATTCAAGAAGTGCAAGTGCAAAAATGCGCGTTGTTGAGAAACTATAAATTGCTAAAAAAATAAAATTACAAATTCAACTATATATTTTTACGATTTTTAGTTAAATATTTGCAAAATTTTATATTTTTTTATAAAATATTAAAAAAGGAGTGGTATATGCAAGATGAATTTGAAAAATACATCAAAATAGATGAAATGAAAGATGATAAATCAATAAACGCTTTTGCAAACTATTCTTATAAACAAAATGATGAAGAGGGAATAAAAAAATACCTTTTGTCAGATGAGGAAATCAAACTTAGAGAACTTGAAGAAAAACAAATTGAAGAAGAACGATTAAGGTCTGCTCAAATTGATAAAAAGATAAATGAAGTTAAATTAAATTCTAAACAAGTAAATCCTGTAGTAAATTTTAAATTAAAAAGCGAAGAAAAGCAAGAAAGATTAAAATCTAGGATTAAATATTATTTTGGGTTGTACGTAATAGTCTTTATGGTTTTAGTTATAACAGCAATCACTACTGCTATATCTTTAGCGGCAGTCAACGCAGATATAGAAGCAAATCAACGTGCTATTGATATGATTGAAAGGAGTATTTAATATATTAAATTATAAGTATTTAAAAGTTAGTAATTATTCTTTTATTATGCTTATAATTTTTTTTACTTAAAGTGGTTGTAGGTAAAACTTTTATTTGAAAAGATAGATATAAGCAAAATTGAAAGAAATTAATTAGAATTCATAAAGATAAATTTAAAAAATATAATAGTATGTGAGCAAACTAAAATTTTATTATAATTCATTTAATTTGAAAAGAAGAATATTAGCAATTATTTTATTAATTATGCTTGTTTTTTTTGCATTGTTTTGCAGATTGTTTTACTTGATGCTATTCAAGTCGCCTGAATTACAGGTAAAAGCAAGTGAAGAATGGTTTAGGGATTTGCCTTTGTCGGCAAAGCGTGGTGAAATTTTAGATTATAATGGCATAAAACTTGCAACTAGTGTTACAACTTATGATGTCTATGTAAGAGCAAGAAATGTAAAAGATAAATCAGGCGTAGCATCGCTTTTAAGCAATGCTTTGAACCTCGATTTTGACTCTGTTTATGCAAAGGTTACAAATACAAGCATTGGCGAATCATTAATCAAACTGCAGGTAGATGAAGATATAGCATTGTCATTAGTAAACAGCGGATTAAAAGGAATTTATTTAAGTCAGAATGTTAAAAGGTATTATCCTTATTCTGACATGCTAACTCAAGTTTTAGGATATTGTACAATAGATTCTAGCGGACAAGCGGGTCTTGAAAGTTTTTACGATTTGTACTTAAAAGGAATACCGGGTAAAACTTTGACTCAAACTACAGCAAGTGGGGAAGATATTGAAAACACTTTGACTTATTATATACCGTCAATTGATGGCGTTGATATGAAACTAACAATTGATATATATATGCAAACGGCTATGGAGACAGCTTTAAATAATGCAATGGTAGAACATAATGCAAAGAAAGCATACGGAATAATTTTAGACGCACAAACAGGCGGAATTAAAGCAATGACAATAAAACCTAGTTTTGATTTGAATAATCCAGATAGAACAAATTTAAGTTTATTAAATGAACTTAGCAAAAATTCGTGTGTTGTAGATGTTTATGAGCCAGGAAGTACGTTTAAAATTTTAACTTTAGCTGCCGCTTTAAATGAAGGATTAGTAAGTGTAGATGATAAATTTTATTGCAATGGTAGCACTACGGTTGATGGACAAAGAATTAAATGTTGGAAAACGACAGGGCACGGAAGTCAGACATTGCAAGAAGCATTTAAAAATTCTTGTAACTGTTGTTTTGTTCAATTATCATCAAGATTAGGTGTTGAAACATTTTATAATTATTTACAAATGTTTGGAATAGGGAATAAAACAGGTGTAGATATTGCAAGTGAAAGTGCAGGCTTAATGCTAGATGAAAGCGTAGTGACTAATGTTGATTTAGCAAGAATAGGATTTGGTCAGGCAGTTGCAGTAACACCTTTGCAATTAATTTATGCAGTGTCGGGAATTTTAACGGGAAAATTTACTACTCCACATTTGATTGATAGTCTTTATAATTCTAGTGGGAAAATTTATAAATATAGTGTAAGTTCTTCAAATAACACACTAAATACTGAGACTATTGAAATTCTGCGAGACTTTTTAAGACTTAATATAAATCAATCTGAAGATGAACTAACTTTTGTTGCAGGATATGATGTTGGCGGAAAAACAGGAACAGCACAAAAATATATAGATGGAAGCATTGCAAGCGGTAAATATGTGTCTTCATTTATAGGAGTGTATCCTTGTGATAATCCTAAATATATTATGATTGTTTGCGTAGATGAGCCATCAAACGGCGCATATTATGGTGGCGTAGTAGCAAAGCCTATAGGTCAACAAGTATTTCAGGAAATATTTACAAAATTAAACTTTTTGCCCGATGACGAAAATTCATTGACAATTAAAAAAGATGTAGAGATGCCAAATTTAATAGGCCTTCCAATTTCAAAGGCAGGTGCTATATTAAAAGGAATAGGGTTAAATTACGATGTGTCAGGCACAGGTGGATATGTGGTTTCACAAATACCATCTTATAAAACTATGCTTTACAAAAATGAAGATGTTTTGATAGTTACAACATAGCGTATAATTAATTTAATGAGTTTTGTAAATTAATCAAATAAAAGAAAAATTTCTTAAAATATTAAAAAATAATCAAATATAACAATAATTTTATAGATTTTTTTGAATATTTATTAAAATTTTTGTTTGTTTATTTATAAAACAATATAAAATTGATGTTTATATAATACAGATATAGTATTAATACAAGTAAATAATGTCATTATAAAATGATGTTTTAACTAACTTAAATTATTACAAATTAAAATAATAATACAATTAGTTGTAACTATCTTAAGTTAATAAGAGTTATATAAAATATAATATGTTAATTTTGATAAAATTCTTTTGTATAACAAATTTAACAAATGAATAAAAAATAGATTGTGAATATATTCAGGTTGTATAATATATAAAATACACAAAATTTGTCAAAAAAGTTTAAATTAATTAAAAAAACGGATAAATTACGAAAAATTTATTAAATACTATAAAATTTTATATATTTTAAAAATATAATCATTATTAAACAATTAAAATAAAGTCAAAAAAGTTTTTAAAAATAGTTTAAAAAAATTATAAAAAATGTATAAAACATAATACGATGAACAAACTAGTATAGGAGGTAGATATGCAAAGCAAAAAATGGGTTCCCGGTAATGTAGCACCTGAAAGTGGTAATTATACTGCTTATGATGCTCAAGGTAACAATGGCGGTTCTTTATACCTTGAAAAAGGACAAAGATTCCCAGCTACTCAACATTCTGGAAGTTATTATTGTAAAGAAGACTAACTCTTATAAAAAGACCACACAGGTCTTTTTTATTTTTAACAAAGTTTTAATATTTTTAATAAAATTTTATTGTGTGTTTGCTATATTAATGTAATGACAAACTAATAAGTTATTTATTTGCACTATTTTTTAATTTACTAAATTATTTGTTTAAGAGTAAATTTACCTATAAATTATATTTATTTTGACATTGTTTGCAAGTTTTAATAATTAATTATTAAAAATTCACATTTGATAATGCTTAACTTCAAATATAAAGTTATTGTTTTTTAGTATTAAACATTTTGAAATTAAAACACTAAATAAACAAAATAAAAATTTATTAGATGTGTTTATGGATTTGATTATAAGTTTTAATTTATTTGTGTTATTACAAGATTTATTTTTGGCATTTAAAAAAAACTTTTTATTAGTTATATAGACAAGTGTACTCATAATATTATCATATTTTCAATTTATTAATTTTCTATTTTTTAATTTTAATTATGTTCAATTGTTATTGAAATATTTTTTTTATTGTTGTATAATCTAGACGAGGTAATTATGAATAGAACAGATATTAGGCGAATTTACGAAAATGTAGAAAAATTTAATAATTTACAAGTAAAAGTAGGCGGTTGGGTTAAAAGTGCTAGAGATATGAAAAATTTTGCTTTTTTAACAATTTCAGACGGAACATGTTTTTCTAACGCACAAATTGTTATAAATAATAATTTAGATAATTTTTCAGAAGCCTGCAAATTAAATGCTGGGTCTTCTTTAGAAATTGAAGGAATAGTAAAATACACTCCTGAAAATAAACAGCCTTTTGAAATTAATGCAAGCAAAATAAACATTTTATCAAAAACCGACGAAAGTTACCCTTTGCAAAAAAAAGGGCATAGCATTGAGTTTTTGCGTGAAATTGCATATTTAAGGCCTAGGACTAATTTATTTAATGCAGTTTTCAGAGTAAGAAGTGAAATGTCGTATGCAATTCATGAATTTTTTCATAAGAAAGGTTTTGTATATGTGCACACTCCTATTATTACTGCCGCTGACTGCGAGGGTGGTAGTGATGTTTTTAGATTAACAAATTTAGATATTTATAATGATTCTAGGAAAATTCCTTTAAAGCCTAATAATGATTTTTTTGGAAAACCTGTATTTTTAACGCCAACTGGTCAGTTAGAAGGGGAAGCATTAGCACTTGCTTACACAAAAATCTATACTTTTGGTCCGACTTTTAGAGCTGAAAATTCAAACACTACAAGACACGCAAACGAATTTTGGATGATTGAACCAGAAATGGCGTTTTGTGATTTATCTGGCCTATTAGAAAATATTGAAGAACTTGTTAAATATCTAATTTCATATCTATTGAAAAATTGTAAAGATGAAGTAGAATTTTTTAATAAATTTGTAGATAATACTTTGCTTGATAGGTTAAATTTGGTAGTAAATTCATCTTTTGCTAGAATTAGTTATACAGAGGCCGTAAAATTGTTGGAAAAACACAATGATGAATTTGAATTTAAGATTTCTTGGGGTGATGATTTGCAAAGCGAACACGAAAGGTATTTATGCGAAAAGATTTTTAAAAAGCCTGTTTTTGTAACAGATTATCCAAAAGAAATTAAAGCATTTTATATGCGTTTAAATGATGACAATAAAACAGTTGCTGCAAGTGATTTGTTGGTTCCTGGAATAGGAGAGATGGTAGGCTCATCACAAAGAGAAGAAAGACTTGATGTGTTAAGACAAAAATTAAAAGACGCAAATTTAAAAGAAGAAGATTATTGGTGGTATGTAAATCTTAGAAAATTTGGTTCAGTTTATCATTCTGGGTATGGACTAGGATTTGAAAGATTTTTGATGTATGTTACAGGAATCAATAATATAAGAGATGTACAATTATTTCCTAGAACACCTAAAAATTGTGAATTTTAATATGATTTTAGGTTACAAGAAAATGTTTGAAATTATTATTGATACAAAGGTAGTTGATATTGCTTGAGTAAATTTTATTGTGAAAAATTTACTCTTTTTTATGCCAATCGTACTAATAAACGCAATTGACTGCATAAATATTGAAACACCTGAAAATGCAATTAAAAAACTAGTAATTACAAACTGAATTTTTAAAGAAGCATTAGTTGATGATAAATCTATTATTCCACGAGTGATTTCTATTAATCCATTTAAAAACGCGTTAACAATGTTTTCTTTATCATTTAAAAATGGTATTTTACATATTATATATGTTATTTTTTCAAATATTTTTGTGTTGTTTAGAATATCTATTAATATTGATGAAATTATTATAAATCCACCTACTAAAAAAATTGAAATAATTGAATCATACATACTATCTGCAAGTGATTTATTTTCTTTTTTGAATTCTAAAATAGAAGCATTTTCTAAACTTGATTTTTGACTATAAATTAGTCCATTTAATATAGCACCTATATAATGACATAATAACAATAGATATCCTATTTTGATACTTGAAAAAACACCAATTCCTATACTGCCCACTATAAACATAGGTCCGCTTAACGAACATAGTGATAATAATTTTACTGAATCGTTATAAGTTATTCTTTTTTCAGAATATGCGTTAGCAACTAATTTTGCGCCTATGGGATAACCGGAAAGAAAGCTTAGCGCTACAATATAACCATATTTACCATTTACTTTAAATACCTTATTGACAACACCATCTAAAACTTTTATCTCCGGAGTTAAATTGTTAATTATTTTTGTAAAAACAAAAAATGGAAATAAACTTGGAAAAACATTATTTAAAAATATTATAGAGGCATTTATTGTTGAATTAATATAAGTTTTGGGATTTATTATTATAATTAATATAACAATTAGCGAAAAAATCATAAGAATTAGATTTGACTTTATTGATTTTATCATATAATATCTTTATTAAGATAAAAATAACATATTAAATGTTTTACCTAATACAACAAAATTCGCAATTTTATGTAGTTTTCTTTGACATTTAAAAGGAGAGTTATGAAAAAATTTAGTTTAGTTTTAAGTGGTGGCTCGGCTAAAGGATTTGCGCATATAGGCGTTATTAAGGTATTAGAAGAATATAATTTAAAACCGAGTTTGATAGTTGGAACTTCTATGGGTGCAATAGTAGGAGCGTTATATGCGTTGGGATATACAAGCAAGCAAATGGAAGACATGGCAGTCAAAATGACTAGAAAAAAAATTCAAGATTTAGATATAATGATGTTATTTAAAGAAAGTATTTTGCAAGGCAAAAAAGTAAAAAAAGTTTTATATGAAATCTTTAAAGAGACTCAGGCAGAGGATACAAAAATTCCATTTATAGCAATAGCATCTTCTTTGGAAACAGGAAAGGAATACAGATTAAATTCGGGGAAATTATATAAAAATGTTCTTGCAAGTATGGCAGTACCTGCAGTTTTCCCTGCAGTTAAGATAAATGGGATAAATATGTGTGACGGCGGAGTAGTAAATAATCTTCCAGAAGATGTTGCCTATAAAGAACATCCAAGAACACCTATTTTATCTATTGATGTACTGGCAGATTATCATTCACAAATTGTAAGCTTAAAAATTAAAATGCTTTCAAGAGTGTTAAATACGATATCTTTATTACAAACAAATGTAACAGCGCTCAAAAAAAATTGTTCTACAGTTAGAATTAGTATTCCTCAAAAAGATATAAAATTGACTGATTATGATAAAGAATCCGCTTTAAAAGCTATAGCATATGGTGAGAAATTTATGAGAAAAAACATAAATAAATTTATAGAATTATTGAAAGATAAAAATGACTAACTTATAAAAATTTAGATAAAATTATTGCAAAAAATAATATATTATGTTATAATATAAATCAATGGAGGTTATATGGCTAATATAAAATCAGCAAAAAAGCGTATCCTAGTGGCTGAAAGACAAGCAATGGAAAATAAAATGGTAAAAAGCAAAATTGCTACTTATATCAAAAAATTTAAACTTGCGGTTGATGCCAATGAAATAGATAATGCAAAATCACTTTTAAGTGAAACTGTATCAATTATTGATTCTGCTGTTAGTAAAAATATTATCAAAAAGGGTAACGCTGATAGAAAAAAATCTAGACTTGCAAGTTATTTTGATAAAAAAATCTCTAAGTAATTATTTGACTGCTTTTAGCGGTCTTTTTTTATTTATTCCTTATGAAATATAAAGTCTATTAAAATATAATTGAAGATTGACTATATTTTTATTAATAGGATATGAGATTAATATTTTATAATTTCACTTATAAAACATTTAGTGCATTCTAATAATTTTAATCATACTATAATGTTTAATTTTATTAATTAATTCTAAAAATGTTTTAATAATGCTAAGTCATATTAAAATTAAAAAAAAATATAATATGTTGTGAACATTTTAAAAAATCGTGATTCAATCGTAATTATTGTATGCACTTTGTTGCTTTCAATTTTTGGCGTTGTTATGGTATATTCTGCAAGTTTTTATACAAGTGAATTGTATTTTGCGGACAAGTTTTTTTATCTTAAAAAGCAAATTGTAGGTGTTGTTATAGGCATAATAGGTTTAATTATTACTAGTTTTGTGCCTTCGCATTTATACAAAAAATTTTACATAATATTTTATATTATTGGATTGGTTTTTCTTTTGTTAGTATTTGTCCCAGGACTGTCAAAATCAAGTTACGGGGCAACCAGATGGATTCAATTAGGTTCAATTTCAATGCAACCCAGTGAAATAGCAAAATTTTGCTTAATTTTTGCCCTTGCTGGTCTATTTAGTAATAATGATTTTTTGCAAAAAAATAAAAACATTTTTATATCTTTAATTTTAGGCGGAATATACCTTTTATTAATTATGTTAGAACCCAATATGAGTATAACTATTTGTTTAGGACTCAGTTTTGTTTTTATGCTTTTGTTGGGTGGGGTAAAATTAAGATTTTTTGCAATTATGGTTATTCCCGTAATTATTTTATGTATTATTTTGGTGCTAATTGAACCTTATAGATTAAAGCGTATTATTGCTTTTATTGACCCTTGGAAGAACCCTCTTGCAGAAGGCTATCAACTCATTCAATCTTTATATGCAATCGGTGGTGGAGGTCTTTTTGGTGTCGGATTATTTAATTCAAGGCAAGCAAGGCAATTCTTACCTTTTAGTGAAAGTGATTTTATTTTTTCAATAATAGCAGAAGAATTAGGGCTTATTGGGTGTGCAGTTTTAATTATTGTTTATTTGATATTAATTTTTACAATTTTTAAAGTTGGAATAAAAGCAAAAAATAGATTCCAATCATTACTATGTTTTGGAATAGGAGCAATAATATGTATTCAAGTAATTATAAATATTGCAGTAGTTACTGGAAGTATTCCGCCTACAGGACTGCCTTTGCCATTTATTAGTGCAGGGAGTACTTCGCTTTTTGTTTTCATGTCCGCAATAGGTGTTGTGCTAAACGTCTCAAAACAAATAAGTAAAGATGAAAATTAAAAAGTGTATATGATTTGTTTTTATATACATTTTTTTATTTTATTATATTATTATCTTTAATTACTGTGAACAAACTTACTATTTTAACTAATTTAATATTTATGTATATTTTGTTAATATTGAATAGACAACAAAGTATTATTAAATTGATAAAATCATTTGTTTTATTTAATTCTTTTCCTTATTGACTTAAATATAAATTAGCCTTACTAAACATATTAATATACTTTATTAAATATAATATTTTATATTTATTTTTATATAAATCTTTACAAGATAGTAGGAGGCGTAATGGTACAAGCTTATTTGACAAGAGGGAAAAGAAAAATAAACGGTAGCATTCAAATCAAAAGTGCTAAAAATTCAATATTGCCCATTATTTGTGCATCTGTTTTACAGAAAAATGATTGTGAATTGATATTAGTACCTAAAATAAAAGATGTTGATGAACTTTTAAATGTAGTTGGACTATTAGGAATTACTAGTGAAAGAGTAAACGAAAATCTTATAATTCATTCACAAAATATTACATATTCTAGTTTAGATTGTGATTCTGCTAAAAATTTTCGTGCTTCAATATTTCTTGTGGGGGGTATGCTTACTAGATTTAAGCAATGTGAAATTTCACTCCCTGGTGGTTGCGATATAGGAAAGCGAAACATAGATATTCATCTTGATGCTCTCGCTTGTCTTGGTGCAAGATATGAAATTGTACAAGATGTATTGATATTTAACGGAAAAAATATGCATTCTGGAGTCGTAGAGTTAAGGTATCCTAGTGTTGGGGCTACAATCAACACTATCTTTGCATCACTAGAACTTGATGGAATAACTACCATTATAAATCCTGCAAAAGAACCTGAAATAAAGGATTTAGCAAGTTTTTTAAATTCATTGGGCTATGTAATAGTTGGAGCTGGCAGTAAAAAAATATCAATCTATGGCAGAAAAATATTTCCAAAACCTATTGCATATAAACCTATTGGCGATAGAATAGTGGCAGGGACATTGCTTGTTTTGACAACTATTTTAGGTGGAGAAATTATGTTGTCTAACATTGAACAAGATTCTATTGAACCTGTGATTTTTTACCTTAAAAAAGTTGGTGCAAAAATTGCTAAATATCAAAATGCAATTTATTTATATTCGAATGCGAAACTAAAACCTTTTAAACTTGTTACTGGGCCATTCCCACAATTTCCTACCGATATGCAATCAATATTTATTTCGCTTGCCTTATGTTGTAATGGCAAGTCAGAAATAGTTGAAAAAGTGTTCGAGGATAGATTTAAAGCAGTTGATGAGTTTAAAAAATTTGGTGCGTGCATTGAAAAAAAAGAAAACTTTATAATTATAGAAGGCAAAAAAAGTTTAAATGGAGCAACAGTTAGGGCAACTGATTTAAGGGCAGGGGCAGGTCTTGTTTTGACAGCACTTACCATTGAAGACAGTTGCGAGATAGAAAATATTGAAGTAATTATGCGAGGTTATGAAGATTTTGATAAAATTTTAAGAACTCTTGGGCAAGACATAAAAAAAATTGAAAAATAGACTTGTTAAAATTCTGCATTTCTGTTAATATAACTTAATAGGAGAGTTATATGATTACAGTAGCAAATGTCAGTTTGCAATTTGGTTCAAGAAAATTATTTGAAGATGTAAATATTAAATTTACAAAGGGAAATTGTTATGGAATCATTGGGGCTAATGGAGCAGGAAAATCCACTTTTTTAAAAATTTTAACAGGTGAAATAGAACCTAACAAAGGCGAAGTTATTATTCCTAAAAATGAGCGAGTATCAGTTTTAGAACAAAATCAGGAAAAATACAATGATTGCACAGTTATTCGTACAGTTTTATTAGGTCATAAGCGACTTGTTGAAATTATGGACGAAAAAGAAAAGTTGTATGCTTTAACAGAATTCACAGATGAACAGGGTATGCGTCTTGCAGATTTAGAGGCAGAATTTATGGAATTAAATGGTTGGGACGCAGAATCAGTTGCGCAAACACTATTAAATTCTATTGGCATTAGTGATGAATACCACTATAAACTAATGAGCGAACTTGATGCAAAAATGAAGGTAAAAGTTTTGTTGGCTCAGGCGATTTTTTCAAACCCAGATAATTTGATTTTAGATGAACCTACAAATAATCTTGATGTAAAAACAATTAAATTTTTGGAAGATTTTATTTTAAACTTTGAGAATACTGTTATAATTGTATCACATAACAGACACTTTTTAAACAAAGTTTGTACTCATATTTGTGATTTAGATTATCAAAAAATAACATTATATGTCGGCAATTATGATTTTTGGTATGAATCTTCACAACTTGCATTAAAACAGATGAAAGATCAAAATAAAAAGGCAGAACAAAGAGCACAAGAATTGAAAGAATTTATTGCTAGATTTGCTGCAAATGCTTCAAAATCTAAACAGGCAACTTCTAGAAAAAAAGAATTGGAGCGTTTGACTATTGAAGACATTAAACCTAGTTCTAGAAAATATCCTTATATAGATTTTAGATTTGATGCAAGAATTGGAAATGATATTTTAAAAGTCGAAAATTTGACTAAAAAAGGCTTATTTGAAAATGTATCCTTTACAGTTTCAGATAAAGATAAAATAGCCTTCTTTAGCGATAATAGTGCGGTAATAACTGCTTTATTTAACATATTGGCAGGCGAAGATACTGATTATGAAGGAAAATTTACTTTCGGTAAAACTATAAAATTTTCATATCTTCCTCAAAATAATAATAAATATTTTGAAAATTGTGATTTGAATTTAGTGCAATGGATAGGTCAATTTACAAAAGAAAATGACCAAACCTTCTTGCGCTCGTGGCTTGGAAGAATGTTATTTAGCGGAGAAGAGGCAGAGAAAAAAGCAAAAGTTTTGTCAGGTGGCGAAAAAGTTCGCTGTATGTTAGCAAAGATGATGCTGACTTCTGGAAATTTATTAATTATGGACGAACCTACAAACCATCTAGATTTGGAATCAATTACAGCACTTAATAACGGAATGAAAAAATTTCAGGGC
>CASFFI010000090.1 GCA_949293925.1 uncultured Christensenella sp.
AAATATTTATTGCAATATATAATTTGTTAAAATAGTAAAGGCATTAAATTATATTTTAAAAAGTGATTGACATTTATTAACAAATTGTTTATTATTAAGTAATCCTATAAATAGTGTGGCGAACTATTTGGAGATAGTAAAATGCTATCCGTAAACTTTGCGTAAAAAAGAAAAGAGTGGATTTATTCAATTAGGGTGGAACCGCGGTAAATATATCGTCCCTAGCATTAGTTTAGGGATTTTTTGTATCCTAAATTAATAATTTTAATTAATAAGGAGTAAATATGGTAGATAATTTAGATAAAATAGTGAATTTATGTAAAACTAGAGGACTTATTTTCCCAGGCAGTGAAATTTATGACGGATTTGCAAATACTTGGGATTATGGACCTGTTGGAATATCCCTTAGAAATAATTTAAAGAATTTATGGTGGAAAAAACTTGTACAAACACGACCTAATAGTTATGGAATAGATGCAAGTATTTTAATGAATCCAAAAGTTTGGGAAGCATCAGGCCATGTAAAATCGTTTTCCGACCCAAAAGTTGATTGTAAAAATTGTAAAAATAGACAACGAGCAGACCACTTAATAGAAAAATTTGATAAAACTGGAACGATAATACCTGACAATATGACTAACGAAGAAATGGACGCATATATTGCAGAGCATAAAATAAAATGTCCGGTATGCGGAAAATTTGATTGGACTAATGTAAGGCAATTCAAACTTATGTTTGAAACTTCGCGGGGTACAGTTGAAGGCGAAAAAGACGTAGTTTATCTGAGACCTGAAACCTGTCAGGGAGAATATATAAACTTTTTAAATGTTCAAAGAAGTATGAGAGCAAAAATTCCTTTCGGAATTGCACAAATTGGTAAATCTTTTAGAAACGAAATAACTCCAGGAAACTTTATATTTAGATGTATTGAATTTGAACAGATGGAATATCAATGGTTTTGTCACCCTAACGATTCAGAAAAATATTATAATGAATTTAAAAACATTGCTTGGGATTTTGCAAAAGAATGCGGAATTAAAGAAGAAAATATGAGATTTCACGATCATGACAAACTCGCTTTTTACGCAAAATCAGCATGCGACTTACAAGTAAAATTTCCTATTGGTTGGCAAGAATTAAATGGTGTACACAATAGGTCTGACTATGATTTAACACAACACTCAAAATATTCTGGCAAACCATTGAATTATTTAGACCCATATACAAACGAAAGATATGTTCCTTATATAATTGAATATTCTATGAGCCCAGAACGCTTAATGTTGGCAGTTTTATGCGAAGCGTATGATGAAGAAAAATTACCAAATGGCGATACAAGAATAGTTTTACATTTTGAACCAAAAATAGCACCATACAAAGTAGCTATTTTACCGTTACAAAAAAATTTAAGCGAAAAAGCAACAGAAATTTATAGAATTTTATGTAATGAATTTATGTGCGATTATGATGAAGCGGGAAGCATTGGTAAAAGATATAGACGACAAGATGAAATAGGTACACCTTTCTGCGTTACAATTGACTTTGAGACATTAGAAAACAATACTGTAACAATTCGAGATAGAGACAGTATGGAACAAATAAGAATAAACATTGATGACCTTATAAATTACATTAATGAAAAAGTTAAATAATAAAAAAACAGATTGCAAAATTGTGCAATCTGTTTTTATTTTACAATAAGATTTATATAGCAACTCACTTCTTTTATGAATTGAATTCCAATCTTATAATTTCCTATTGACTTAATTGGAGCAAAATCAACAATTTGCTTTTTGTCAACATCTATTCCATTTTGTTTTAAAATATTAGAAATTTCAATCTTCGAAATGCTACCAAAAGCCTTGCCATTAGCACCAATTTTAAGAGTTGTATTAAACTCTTTTCCATTTATAGAATCTGCTATTTTTTTATATTTTTTAACTAATTCAGCGTGATGATAATCGAGTGATTTAATTTTTCCCAAGTTATCATTTAAATTACTAGCACTTGCTTCTTTTGCAATTCCCTGCTTTATTAAAAAATTCTGTGCATAACTAGCACTGACCTCTATTATATCACCCGCTTTTCCTTTACCTTTCAAATCTTTAATTAAAATAACTTTCATTAGTATCTCCTAATTTATTATATTATAGATTAAAAATTCTGTCAATAAAATAATTGCTATAGATGTATTATATAAAATAAATGAAAATTAAACATTAAATAAATTTTAATTAAAATATAAAATATATTAAAATATTGCTGAATTTTAAAAAAATAATTTCACATAATAATTTAGAGGTAGAATATGGACATTGTATGTAGAAAATGCAGTTGCAAATTCAATAAGCAACAAACATGTTTAAGAAAAAATTTAAACATAAATAAATCAGCAGACTGTAACGATTTAGAAATTGATAAAACAAAACCAAAAATTGATGTTTCAAAAGATATGTTTTCACATGAACCCGACCTTGCCAAAAATAGAAATTGTAAAAATATAAAAATAAAATGTGACGCTAAAAACTGCTTATTTAATAAAGATAAATCTTGTTTTTCAAACGGAATATTTGTAGGTAGTGCAACAAGTTGTGCGCCTTGCAATTCATATCAAGAAAAATAAAAAATTTCTATATAAGTATTAAACATTATATTTTTATTAAGATTAAAATAATAAAATATATAAAAAAATAGCTAAAAATTGTTGTTTTATAAATTGCAATAAAAAAAATCACTTTTAGTCTGTTATTTTTGAAACTAATATAAAAAGGAACTTTACTATTTTTGTAGAGTTCCTTTTACTATTTTATTTTGCTAATTTCAAAATGATTTAACCCTAGTGATTTTATATTTTTTCAACGACCAACAAATTTGATCCATCACCTTTTGTAATACCGGCTGTTTGAATAACTTGGTCGCCTTTGTTTACCATTTTTGATTTTAATGCTTTTAATCTCGCGCCTTGCAATATTTTATCAGTGTTTTTATAGATTTCGTCCATTATTGGATATACATTCCACAATATAGCCATTTGATAGTAAGTTCTTTCATTAGGAGTCAATGCAAGAATTTTAGGTTCTGCCCTAAATCTTGAAACCTCTCGCGCACTTATTCCTGTTTTAGTTGAAACTACAATTGCTTTTGCATCCAATGTAGAAGCCAAAGCACAAGCAGAATAACCTATACCCTCACTAACACCATTAGAACTGTGGATATTGCACATACACATATCATAATCAATTTCTTGTTCAGCAATTGTTGCTATTTTAGACATAACTTCCACAACATGTGGCGGATTAACGCCCACTGCAGACTCTCCTGAAAGCATAACGCAACTTGTTCCATCATAAATAGCATTAGCCACGTCTGAAATCTCCGCTCTAGTAGGTCGATAATTTGTAGTCATAGTCTCAAGCATTTGAGTAGCTGTAATTACAGTTTTTCCCTTTTCTATACAAGAGTAAATTATTCTTTTTTGAATTTCAGGCACTATTTCAAAACCGACTTCAATACCCAAATCGCCACGAGCCACCATAACACCATCTGATGCATCTATAATTTCATCTAAGTTCTTTACACCAAATTTACTTTCTATTTTAGATACTAAAAATATATCTTTACCACGATTTTTTGCCAAAAATTTCCTTACATCTTCAACATCTTTTTTAGAATTTACAAAAGATAGTGCAATAATATCTACACCCTCTTGAATTCCAAACTTTATATCATCTTTGTCTTTTTCTGAAAGGTAATCAGTGTTAATATCAATTTCTGGCAAGTTAATACTTTTGTTATTTGATAACTTGCCACCATTTATACAAATTGTTTCAACCTCATTACCTGAAATTTTTACGACTTTTAATTCTACATATCCATCATTTAAAAGTATTTGGGCGCCAACTTTCACAATTTTAGGGAAATTAGCATATTTAACATATGCTTTTTTGTTATCACCCAAAATTTCTTTTGTGGTTAAAATAAATTTATCGTTTGCTTTTAATTCAATTTCCTTGTCTTTAAAAAGACCTAATCTAATTTCAGGTCCTTTAGTATCCAATAAAATTGCAATAGGCATTTTTAAGTCTGACCTTACTTTTTTAACTAAATCAATAGCAATTTTATGGCTTTCATGCGTGCCGTGTGAAAAATTTAAACGAGCAACATTCATACCATTTAAAGCCATAGCTTTTATCGTTTCATAATTAGTACTAGCAGGTCCTAGTGTACAAATAATTTTAGTTTTTTTCATAAACATCTCCAATTTTCAGTATAAAACATTCGACAAAATCAGTCAAGAATATCAGTAAATATTTTAATTAAAATTATTATTGGGATAAATTGAATTTTTAAACCAAAATCAAAAATAAAGTAAAATAAATATTTAAAAAACTAAAAGAAAATTATTATAAATATAATTGTATATGTAACTTATAAAAATCTTTAAATATAATATTTATTTAAGATTGCCTTTGTACATCAAAAAATATTTTTAGAATTACAAATATATCTTTTTTAAATCAAAACTATAAAAAATAAAAGTAAAACATATTTTTTAAGAATTAACACTTTAATAGCATAAAAATTAAAAAATAAGTAGATTAATTTAATAAGATAATAAATTAAAAAATAAAATAATTAAAATCGTATCATATTTAATAATAATTTTTTATTATAAAAGGAAAATTAAATAAAAAACACTTGCAAAAACGAAAATTATGTGATAGAATATAAAAAGTTTATAACTTTATGAACTAATATTATACTTTTAAATTTTATTTTGCATATCAAAAATCTAATTAAATAGGTGTAGATATGAAAGCTTAAAACATTGAAAATAAAATGGTTTGTTAAAGTAAAGTAGATAAAATTTATAAAAAAGTATAATTAAAAATTAAATATAAATGGAGGGCTGGTAGAGCGGTCTAATACAGCAGTCTTGAAAACTGCCGAGGTGAAAGCCTCCTGGGGTTCGAATCCCTAGCCCTCCGCCAATTGTGAGCAATCCGAACCCTTTGGGTTTGATTGCTCCTTTTTATTTTCTATATATTCAATTTCTTGTGATATATCTGG
>CASFFI010000091.1 GCA_949293925.1 uncultured Christensenella sp.
AAAAGTTCTCTTATTTTTGTAAACACACCTGTGTATGTTGCGGGATTGCTTCTTGGCGTTCTGCCTATTGGAGTTTGGTCAATATTAATAACCTTATCAAAAGATTCTAGTCCATTAATCTTTTTAACATACTTGAAGTTATTTTGATTTTCAAGTGCGAGTTTTACATTTGGATACAAAATATCGTTTACCAGAGTCGATTTTCCGCTACCAGAAACACCTGTTACGCAAACAAAAAGCCCTATAGGAATAGAAACATTCAAATTATTGATATTGTGATGAGAGCATCCCACAAGTTCAATAAAACCATTTTGCGGTTTTTTCCTAACAGAAGGTACTTCAATCTTTTTTCTACCACTTAAATAGTTTGCAGTTTCAGTGTCTTTATCTAATATTTCATCTAAAGTACCCATAGCCACAACCTGCCCACCATTTACGCCTGCGTGTGGCCCAATTTCTACAATGTAATCTGCTGATCTAATAGTATCCTCATCGTGTTCAACAACGATTAAAGTATTACCTAAATCTCTTAAATGCTTTAAGGTAGTTATCAATCTGTCGTTATCTCGTTGATGCAGACCTATAGATGGCTCATCTAGAATATACAACACACCTGAAAGTCCACTACCAATTTGAGTTGCAAGCCTTATCCTTTGCGATTCCCCACCCGACAAACTTCCAGAGCTTCTAGAAAGTGTCAAATACTTTAACCCAACATCAATCATAAATTGAAGTCTTGAATATATTTCCCTTAAAATAGGTTCAGCAATGCTAGTATCAGTCTTGCTTAATTTTAAATTGATAAAGAAAGAATATATTTTATCAATAGACATATTACAAACTTCAAAAATATTTTTCCCATCTATTTTTATTGATAAAGCAACATCATTCAATCTTTTTCCTTCACATTCAGGGCAAATATCTTCATGCATAAGTTTCATAATTTCTTCTTTAGTATATTCGCTAGCACTATCTTTAAATCTTCTTAATAAATCAGGTATTAACCCTAAAAATTTTGCATCATCATCTGTTACAAATTTATGCAAATTATTATCTTCAGTATTTGCTCCATCTTCTCCGTTTATTAAAATTTGTCTTATGTTTTTATCAAGTTCACGATATGGAGTATTTAATGAAAAATTATATTTTTTAGAGAGTTTTAACAACGCTTTTTTAGCTATTCCCAAAGCATCAAGGTTCCAACCCATAATAGATAATGCACCTTCACTAATTGAAAGTTTATCATTTTTTACAATAGCATCTTCGCCTATTTTTAATACATAACCTAACCCAGCACACTTAGGGCAAGCCCCTATATGACTATTAAAACTAAATAAGTTAGGTTCTATTTCAGGTATAGAAATTCCACAATCAACGCAAGCATATCTAGTTGAAAATAACTTATCTTCATTCTCAAGTTTTACCACAACTATACCATCTGACATCTGCAATGCTTTTTCTATACTATCAGTCAAACGCTTTTGAATATCTCTTTTAACAATAAGTCTGTCAATAACAGCACTTATATCGTGTCTTTTATTTTTTTCAAGAGTAATAGGTTCGTCTAGCATATAAACTTTTTTGTCAATAATAACTCTTGAAAAACCATCTTGTATTAAAGCGTCAATTACTTTTTCGTGACTCCCTTTTTGATTTCTAATTATTGGACTAGTGATGATAATTTTTTCGCCTTCTTTAAATTCCATTACTTTATCAACAATCTGGTCAATCGTTTGCATTGAAATAGGCTTTCCACATTTAGGGCAATAAGGTTTGCCGACTCTTGCATACAAAAGTCTTAAATAATCATAGATTTCAGTCAAAGTTCCAACTGTACTTCTAGGATTGTTTGATACTGATTTTTGGTCAATAGAAATTGCAGGAGACAACCCATCAATACTTTCAACTTTAGGCTTCTTCATTTGTCCTAAAAATTGCCTTGCGTATGAAGACAAACTTTCCATATAACGCCTTTGTCCCTCTGCAAATATAGTATCAAAAGCAAGAGTTGATTTTCCACAACCTGAAACACCACAAAATACTACAAATTTATTTCTAGGAATTGTTAAAGAAATATTTTTTAAATTGTTTTCACACGCACCTTTAATAACTATATTTTCTAACATACATTTCTCCACATTTTTAAACAATTTGATAATTTATAATATTTTTAATAATTAGCAATTTTAAAATATAATTTTCAATATTTTTTTATTTTTTAATATAATTTTGATATTTTTTTCAAAATTTTTATAAATTTTTCATTTTATTAAATTAATTTAATTATTTTTTAAAATTTTTAATTGTTTATTTATAAATAATTTTATAAATCTTTTAAATAGTAAAATTAAATTTTTAATTAACTATTATTTAAATAAAATTTTATTATTTTCATTTATTGTAAAATATTTATAAATTAATTTAATTATAAATTTTATTTAATTTGTTTATTACTTTAATAATTAATTTAATTTTAAACTATTTTTTATTTTTATTTTAATTTTTTGTTTTTTTTAATTTCAATTTTAATTTTGCAATTTCTTCTCTGTATTTTATAGCACTTTCAAAATCCAAAGCGTTTGCAGATTGTTGCATTAAACCTTTTAACTTTTCAATATTTGAATAAATATCATCTTTTGACATTTTCTTATCATCATCAACTCTAATCTTTAAACTGTCAACAATATCTTTAACTATTGTCATAGGTTTTGTATTATGCTCTTTGTTGTAATTCATTTGAATCTCTCGACGCCTTCTTGTTTCATCAATAGCGCGTTGCATACTAGCAGTAATGTTATCAGCATACATAATCACTTTGCTTTCTGAATTTCTTGCTGCCCTACCAATTGTTTGAATTAACGACCTATCTGAACGCAAAAAGCCTTCTTTATCAGCATCTAATATTGCAACAAGTTTGACTTCAGGAATATCCAGTCCTTCACGCAAAAGATTTATACCTATCAAAACATCAAATTCGCCAAGCCTTAATCCGTTTATGATTTGAACACGCTCTAAAGTATCAATATCACTATGAAGATATTTTACTTTAATGCCCGCTTCAGAAAAATAATTAGTTAGATCTTCAGCCATTTTTTTAGTTAGTGTTGTAACCAGCACTCTACCTGAATTTTTTATTGTATTATATATTTCACTTTGTAAATCATCAACTTGTCCATCAGCAGAGCGCACAAAAACTTCAGGGTCTAGTAAATAAGTTGGTCTTATTACTTGTTCTACAACATTATCAGAAATTGATAATTCGTAATCCCCAGGAGTTGCCGAAACAAAAATAACTTGTCCAATCCTTGCGTTAAATTCATCAAAATTCAAAGGCCTGTTATCATAGGCAGAAGGCAATCTAAAGCCGTAATCAATTAGTGCAGTCTTTCTTGCCCTATCACCATTATACATACCCCTTACTTGAGGCAAGGTAATATGGCTTTCATCAACAAAAAGCAAAAAGTTTTTTGGAAAATAATCTAACAAAGTAAAAGGAGCATCGCCAGGTTTTCTACCATCAAAATATCTTGAGTAATTTTCAATGCCAGAACAATATCCAAGTTCAGATATCATTTCCAAATCATAATTAACTCTTTCCTTAATCCTTTGTGCTTCAATCAACTTATTTTCTTTTAAGAACTCATTATATCTTATGTCCAAGTCATTTCGAATTTCTTGCATTGCCACACGAACTAATTCATTCCCAACTGAATAATGAGTTGCAGGGAAAATAGATGCGTGTTTTAAAGTACTTAAAACTTTACCTGTTACTGCTTCAATTTCACAAATTCTATCAATTGTATCTCCAAAGAATTCAACTCTTATCGCGCGTTCAGAACTATCTGAAGGAAAAATATCAATAGTATCACCTCTAACTCTGAAAGTTGAACGCTTAAAATCTATATCATTTCTAGAATATTGAATAGAAACAAGCCTTCTTATTAATTCATCACGCACAAAATCTTCGCCTTGTCTTAATGAAATGTGCTGTTTAAAATATTCTTCAGGAGCACCCAAAGAGTATATAGAAGACACAGAAGACACAACAATAACATCACTTCTTTCCAAAAGAGAACTTGTAGCACTGTGCCTAAGTTTATCAATTTCATCATTAATACTCATATCTTTTTCGATATAAGTATCGCTAGCCACAATATAAGCTTCTGGTTGATAGTAATCATAATACGACACAAAAAATTCAACCCTATTATTAGGGAAGAATTCTCTAAATTCATTACAAAGTTGTGCTGCAAGTGTTTTATTGTGAGCTAAAACCAAAGTAGGTCTGTTTGCCTTAGCAATAATATTGGCCATAGTAAAAGTTTTACCACTGCCTGTAACACCTTTTAAAACTTGTGATTTTAATCCGTCTTGAATACCTTCGACTAATTTGTCAATTGCTTGTGGTTGGTCGCCTGTTGGTTTGTATTTAGATATAAGTTCAAAATTTTTATATTCCATAAATCACCTAAAAAATATAATTTTAACAAGACCCGCAATAATACCAGACATAACAGCCAACACAGCAGTTTTAATAACAGCATTTTTTATACTGCGCATATTATTTGAGAGTTCTCTGTGAAAAGCCTCTCCTTTAATTTTTAAAGACACGCAATAATATGGTTCACCTTTTTTATCCGTTTTATAAAGTTCTATATAATTGTCATACGAAAGATTAGTCATTATTTTATCTAACTCGTCTGTGAATATGATATATCTATCGCTAGCATACGAAATAACATCACGAGGATTAATAAGCATTGATTTTTTCCCCGTACAATTTTGATAAACATATTCCATAATATATTTTTCTTTTCTAGTTAACATAACGACCTCAATATAAGTTTAGCAAATATCTTGAATTTAAGCAAGAGGCAAAAGATAAAAAATCAAATTTCCTAAAAACGCCCCGCAAAAAGCACAAACACCAACAATAAAAAAGATGAAATAATTTTTTTTATTTTTAACCTTTAATTCAATAGGATTTTCATCTATTGGAGTAACGGTATCATGAAAAAATTTTAATATTTTATAACAGATATTTTGGTCATCAAAGAATTTAACATCTACAAAACCATTATTTTCAAGACTTTCAAGCCAAGACTCAATATCTTGAATTTGAACACTGTCCAAAGATTTTTGAATATCTGCAGTTGATACAATTTTGTATTCACTGGTTGAATTAAATGAATTTAATACCTCTAAAAGTTTATTTTCTGACATATTTTTCTCCATAAATAGATTTTATCTCTTGTAAAATAAAATTAAACGCTTCATCATAAGGTTCATCTGTTTCAAGATTTACACCGAGGTCTTTTAATAGTTCTACCGTAGGTTTTGAATCCCCTGACTTTAAAAAGTTCAAATATTTTTCACTAAATCCTACATCTTCATAAATTTTTTTAGAAATAGCGATAGCAGATATTAAACCTGTTGCGTATTTGTGAACATAAAATGGTGTATAAAAGTGTGGTATTCTAGCCCATTCAAATTTCAATTCGTCTGGTAAAATCAATTTTTCACCATAATAATCTTTATTTAGTTCATAATATTTATTAGACAAATCTTCGTACGTTAAGATTTCTTTTTTCTCCAGTTTGTTATGAACAAAATCTTCAAATTCAGAAAATAAAGTTTGCCTAAAAATAGTTGACCTAAATTTATCTAAAAGCTCAAATAGATACAATTTTTTTTCTTCTTTTGTTTTTGCTTTTGCAGATAGATATCTGTACAACAACATTTCATTGACAGTACTAGCAACTTCCGCCGCCATAATTGTGTAATTACAAGTATAAATGGATTGATATTCATTAGAGAACTCACTATGCAAAGTGTGTCCCATTTCGTGAATAAGAGTATATACACTATCTAAATTTCCATTAAAGTTCATAAGTATTACAGATGGAAGACCATAAACACTCGAACTATACGCCCCTCCACGCTTGTTTTCATTTGGCATAAAGTCTATTTTATTTTGCGACAATTTTTCATCTAATTTAGAAAGATATTCTTTACCCAAAATTTTTAACACATCTCTTATGATATCTATAGCATTTTCGACTGAAAATTTTTCGTCTGATTTTTTTAAACTAACAAATAAATCATAATAAGCAAAATTATCTAGTCCCATTTCCAACGCCTTAATATCTACAAGTCGTTTTAAAATAAATGAATTTTTTCTGACATTTTTAATCAAAGTATCATACACGCAAATAGGTTCTTCTTCATCGAATAATTCACTTTCTTTAACTGAATTAAATTTTGATAGAACAGAAAAAAATATATCTTCTTGTACATCTTTTAGTAAAGTATTAGTAAAAGTTTTTATGAATTTACCATAACCGGACATAATAGATTTAAATCCTAGTTCACGAACCAATCTATCTTTCGACTGCACTAAATTGGAATACTCAGCCTCACTAACTTCAATAGAATTTCCATTGCTATCCAAAATGCTATCAAATTTTAATTCACTATCAGACAATGTTTCGTATATAGTCGAACTGGCTCCTAAAAAATTAGACATTTTAGAAATAAGCATATTATCACGCTTATCTATTTTGTGTGATTTTCTACGCTTAATGTCTTTTAATATTTTTTTATAAGGTGAAAAGTTGAAATCTTCAAAAAGTTCTTGTAAATATTCATCGCCAAAATCCAGCATTTCAGGAAAGATAAAAGCAGTTGCTTCGCTAATTTCACTTGTCAAAACTTCTAATTTATTATAAAGTTTTATATTTTCCAAATCACCCAAATCTGTATTGTAATTATTATAAATATAAAAAGATAACTTATTTGCAACCATATCAAATTCATAATCAAACTTTAAATAGGATAAAAAAACATTTTTTTGGTTTAACTTGCCTTCAAATTTTTTAAATTCAGAAATAGAATTATTTAAAAATTCAAAATCATTATCAATTTCATCTTTGCTTTTGTAAAAATCTAAATTCCACAAATACTTTTTTTCGATTTCACTTCTTTTTTTCATAATTCCTCCAAAATAAAGTGTACTTATATTTCCATATTTTGTCAATTAAACAAATATAAAATAAATCTCTAATATTATTATACCCTAAAAAAAAATAACAAATCTTATTTTAATATTAATGCTAAAAAAAAGTCAGTTGGCTAAATGCACCAATCCGGCTTTTGAATTGATTTATAAACATTATAATAACTTTCATCGAAAGTATCAACACCCACATATTCGCAATTTGCATTTCCTTTAAAAAATGCCAATTGAGCAACGACACTATATTTTTCAGTTCTAGTGATTGATTTAAAATAACCTTGTTTATTGACTGTAAAAGAAATTTCAATAGAGGTAAATGTAGGGCCGACTTCATTTACAAAGCCTTCTGAATTTAATACTATCATTTTTTTATAATTATCGAGTGTTGGACTATCAAGATTAAGTTTAAAAGTGTATTTATAACCATTTGAATATTTACTAAATTTAACAGTATCAAACATTATATTAGTTTCATCAATAACATAAGTCATTTCATTAGGTAAAACTATTTTTGAAGCCTTGTAAGTATCAATATCAACAGCAGATGCAGTCATATTTTTTAAATCAGATTTTTTATCAGATTCAATACAATAGACATTTCCCGCTTTCGAATCAACATAAGTATTTGTATATCGATTTACAAAACCAGTGACATCATTTGATTGTTTAACTCTTCCGTTACTATCCATTTGTGTTTCAAATAAAATTTTTTGTTTGTATCCCAAAGAAACAATATTCAAACTAGCATTTGTTTTGCTTAAATAACCCTTATAATTATTTACAATCTCGCCTGTATATAAATTATAGGCATAATTCCAAGCATCTAATACAGTATCTTTTGAATAAACAATACCATTAGACTCAGTCGTAGAGTTATCTCCTAAAATTTCATCACCTAAATCATCAGAAACTTCACTATCAGCATCAGCACTAATTTGAGAATTTTCATCTGATGACATTGTGTTAGCAACAACAAATAGCGCTATTACCATTATTAAAAAACAGGCAACAATATTGATATATTTTCTTTTACTTAATAACCTAAACTCTTTTTCTTCAGTTGTAACATTTTGATCCATATATACCTACCATAATTCCCAAGATGGTTTAGTTGATTCAGTAGAAATATATTTATCATTATAATCAGGATCAAATATTTCAGTATAATTAGCAGTACAAGTTGCAAGACCCTTGTAAATTGAAACTTTTGCATTCATTGTATAAACTTCTTTTCTGGAAATTTTATAGAAATAACCTTTTGAATTAATTAGTACTTCTAATTCAATACTTTTGAATTGTGGAAGACCTCCATCTGTAAAAGATTCACCATTTTTTTGAATTTTCTTAACATATCCTTCAGTTGATGAAATAGGATCTACAGAAAATGTATATTTATAATAACCTTTATCAATACAAAACTTAACACTTGAACTGATTATAGTATCAGAACTAACAATAATAGGGAAACCATCAGGTGTATTCCCTTCCGTTACAGCATAATCTTCGTACGATCTTTTTTCTTTTACACCGCCATTAATTGACCAAATAGTATTAGATTCTTTATTTGCGTAAACTTCAGCCTCAACAACAGCATAACCAGTAGATTTAGTATATTGATATATATTTTTATTACTGTCCATAATTGATTTTGTATAAAACTGTTGAGTAGGAATAAAACCATTAGGTATTCCTGAAGCAGAAATAACCAAAGAACCAGTCATTGTACTTTGTCTTCCATAATAAGTTTCTTTAGAAGTACCAGTTAAATATGCCATAGCATAATTCCAAGCATCAAGAATTGTATCTTTTGAATACTTTATGCCAGTGTTAATGTTTGTATTATCCTCACTTCCCGCTATAACATCTCCTTCAACTTCTTCTACTATTGCATTGCTAGCACCTGCAGAATCAGATAATCCTCCACTAAAAGCCTGAACTCCTACCAATAGCACAATAACACTTACCATACAAACAGACAGTAAGTTCAAAACTAAAGATTTTTTAGATTTTCTTTTAGATTTTTTTTCAATATCTTTATTAGATTTATATGTATAGTTATTAACAGTTTTTTCTACGGTGTTTGTAGCACCACATTTGTGACAAATCACAAATTGGTCATCACCAAATTGTAAGGTTTCCCCACAACGCTTACAAGACATACTATTAAATTCCATATTTAACTTTCACCATTTAGGCTACTTACCTTTTATATATATTAAATTTCACTTATATTCGACATAAATATTTAAGATATAATCTCAAATGACATAAATATGCAGACATTAATTTATATTCAACTGAGTTGAAAAATATTACATTAGTCTACATATAGTCATAATAATAACACACAATATCAAATTTTGCAAATATTTTTTAAAAAAATTAGTAAAAATGTTTGACTTTTTCTAAAAAATTTGATTTATTACAAAAATAGATATAGAAAATTTATTAATTTTAGAACAAATGTTTAAATGTAAATTAAGAAAAAGTCAAGCGTTTTAACACACTAAATAAAAAAATTCACATAAATTTTGTGAATTTTTTTTGAATTATAACATTAAATTCTATATATTAAACAATAAACATTATCATTTAATATACTTTATTTTATAAATATATTTTTTTTATTTTAATTCTATAATCAATATGAATTAAACAAAAGTTATATAATTTAATTTATTAATACATATAGTTTACATTGTTAACATTGATTATTTTATACATCTATTCAATCGTATGAAATCAAGACAAAGCGCCTTTTCAATTTCTCTAATAATTGCAAATACTAATATGTCATAATCAAAATCAACATTCTAACAATTAATTTTTGTTTGTATTCTTCTTTCGTTCATATTTTACCAAGCTATAACCTATAAATGTTCCTAAAGCACAAAGAAGTATTCCTAATATTATATCTACTCCAACCATCATACCGCCGTCTGCCCAAGATTTATAAACTGAAATCATATCTGGACTAATTGCCATAGATATAATGGAACCAAGCGAAAGACCTAAAATAACAAACCATGTTGAATTTTTAGCAATTTTAAAAAGGTTTGATAGCAATTTAGAAAATGTGATTAAACCTAGTAAGAATCCAACAGTTAAACAACCATATACTGCAAAAATCATAGGATTTGACTTCCAAAAAGTAACACTCACAGAATTTAAAAGAGGTGTAAAATATCCAAATGCCATAAGGATTGCTGTTGCAGATAATCCTGGGACAATTTGAGTTATTGCAACGACATAGCCCAAAAATACAAATAATATTGCTTTAAAAATATTAAAATTTTCGACTACTTTTAAACTATTATTTGATAAAGAGCTGCTATCTGAAATAAAATTAGATGATATACTAATTGCTATTGGTATGATAAGACCTACAAAAAATAAAACCCATAATGTCTTTGTTGCAGGTATTCCTTTTGCTTCGTCTTTAACACCTGGATATGCTCCCGCCATTAATCCTATAAATAAAGCGACTGTCGCAAATGGTAGCAAGTTTAACATTTGCTTTATTGTGATAAAACCAAACACTACCCCCAATAAAGCCCCCACTATTATTGGCAAAAGAAATAATAAACACTTGATGAATCTTTTAAACAAATTTGATAAACAATACAACAAGTGATTATAAAGCCTAAAAATAATTGCTATAGTACTGCCACTTACACCTGGGACAATAACTGCAAGCCCTATAAAAAAGCCTAAAATACCACTTTTAAATAATGTTTTTTTATTATGACCGTTTAAAACATCTTTTTCAACTATATCAATATTTTCCATATACACCTAAACTCAGTAATGTATGTATAATAACATAAAATTATTACAAATCAAAACAATTTGCATTTAATAATTTATACATATAAGAATTATTATTTTATAATATTTAAAATTAATTAATATATTATTTAAATAATATTATTATATTTTAAATTATTTACTTAATTTTATTTAATCTTTTTATAAATTATTACAAATGACAAATTAATTTTTTATAATACGTAAGATAATAATAACTATTCCGATAAATCTGATTAAACTATCTCTTAAAAAAAATTAGTTTAAAAATGATGAAATTCAATTTGCTTGTATGCTTGCAAAAACAATAATAATGTGATAAACTGACCTAGATGCAGAGATGTCAGAGTGGTCGAATGTGCTGGTCTCGAAAACCGGTAAGGTGAAAGCCTTCGGGGGTTCGAATCCCCCTTTCTGCGCCAATATTTTTTAACAAAATCAAATTAAAATTACTAAATTTTTTATATAACAAAATTACATTCACAAACATAAAAATGTGCGAATTTGTTGTGTTTTTTTTGTTATAAAATTTTTTTAATTATTTTTTTTAAACACTTGAAAAAAAAATAGTGCTAAAATTATTTCAATAAGTGCAATTTGCACATAGGAGGAAAAATGAAAAGAAAAATTTTAGCAAGCGCTTTGGCATTAACACTATTAGGTGGTGGAGCACTAACATTATCAGGTTGTAAAAATGATAATCCACAAAAAAACACGGAACAAATTGTTCAAGAGACAAAAGACCCATTAACAAAAGAACAGGTCTATGAATTGTTTGTTGATTCTTACACTTCATTATCTGAAAATGAAAATGGAATTGCTAATAATTTAAAAACAACACTTGCAATAGCCACTCCAAATGTAGAAGAAGATTTGCTTGACCCAAACTATAACTTTAGTTACGAAGTCTACAATTATAAGAATGCAGACGATGAAAAAATAGAAATAAGATTACATAAAGACTCGAAAGGAAATATGACTGGACAAGAAGCATTATGTTATTATGAAGAAGGCACTGACACTGAAAATTATTATGTGTATCATTTATCTGTTTCTGATAGTTATAGTTCTATAAAAAAAGAACCATACACAAACCCATTTGAAGATTTTAGTATTATTTCATCTTTAAAAGAAGAAATTATTGGTTATAATTTTTCATCTGATGATGTATTATCATTTACAACTGATGAGAATGATAACATATTCGTTACATTAATAAACACATATGGAACATATGATAACTCATTAAGAAAAAGTGTAATAAATGTTATAACTTTAGATGCACAAATAGATTCCACTGGTAAACTAATTAAATTTAAAAATGTTATTACACAAACAACTGAAGATGGCACAGTTTTACCTACTTTGGAAACATCTACAATTTTTGAGTATGGTTTGTCAGATGAAACAATTTATTTTATTAATACATATACAACTTTAATGAAAGGTGTTGCAGATAATCAATAAATTTTAA
>CASFFI010000092.1 GCA_949293925.1 uncultured Christensenella sp.
GCAAAGGAAAGGGGATTTGACGCTGGAAGATTTTCTTTTAATGTAAAGGGTGGTCGCTGTGAGGCTTGCGATGGAGATGGTGTGAAAAAATTAAAAATGTTCTTTTTACCAGATGCTTATGTCCCTTGTGAAGTGTGCCATGGAAAAAGGTATAACCGCGAAGTGTTAGATGTCAAATATAAAGGTAAAAACATTTATGATGTCTTAGATATGACGGTAGAAGAAGCATTAAAATTTTTTGAAAATATTACTTCTATTAAAAGAGTGATTGAAACTTTATATGATGTAGGTTTAGGGTATATAAAGTTGGGGCAAAGTGCTACAACGCTTTCAGGTGGTGAGGCTCAAAGATTAAAATTGGCTACTGAACTGACAAAAAGAGATACAGGTAAAACTTTATATATTTTAGATGAGCCTACAACAGGATTACATTCTTATGATGTACAAAAACTCTTAAATATTTTAAAACGATTAAATAAAAACGGAAATACTATTTTGGTTATAGAACACAATTTAGATGTTGTTAAAACGGCAGATTATATTATAGATTTAGGACCAGAGGGTGGAAATGAAGGCGGTAAAGTAATTGCCGAAGGTACACCTGAAGAAGTTGCAAAATGCAAAGGCTCATATACAGGTATTTACTTAAATAAGATTTTATAAATTGAAAATTCACAAATTCTAGTTAAAACAAATAATTGGAAATTGTGTTTTTTTATTTTTTTATATTTTAAATCAAATAATTACATAAATTTTATAAAAAATTATAAAAATCAAAAAAAATAGCAAAAATATTTAAAAAATGTGTCAAATTTTGAAAAATTGTATTAATTTTGATTAATTTTACATATATTACATTTTTAAATAAATTTTACTATTATTTATTAAATTTGATTTTAGTGCGGTAACTTATTTTGATATTGCTAAAAGTTGATATTTAAATTATATTTACTATTGATATTTCATTCGATTGATACAAACCTTCTACATTGTAATCTAATATCTCTGAATAGGTTATGGCAGATTCTTTATCTTTATTATAAATGGCGGTCTTAATAAATTGAATATAGTCAGAGATTGGTTGTAAATCTTTTCTTGAAATTGATATACAAAGTCTATCCATTCTTTTTGTCCAAAAATCTTCTAAGTCTTCAGCTAATGTCATTAATCTATCGTCTTTTATATCGTATTCTTTTATTTCAGTACAAATGTTATCTACTTTGATTTGCAAAGTATCAAAGGTTTTTTTGACATATACGGAATCTAAAACTATCATTACAGTAGATATTATGAAAACTATTATTATGGCTAGTACTTGTTTCATTTTACGCCACCTTATAATTTTCTTTTATTTGTATGCTATGATTTTTTAACTGATAAGTTAATGTTTTATTTTCATCTAAACTTACAAATAATATATCTTTTATTTCTTTTGCTCCAATATCATTGCAAATCTTTTTAATAGATTTTTCACTTAATGAAAATTCTGCTATTGATTTTTTTACTATTTTTCCGTCTGATATTAATATTGTAGGGATTGTAGGCTCTTCATTTTTTACCTTTAAATCGCCTGCTGTTACAGGTGCGTTCTCTGCTTTTGGTATTACACTTATTTCGCCATTTGTTTCTATTATTGCATAGCGTATTGTGTTAAAATTATAGTATCCACTTAACCTTAACATTTCACATAAATCATCTAAATTTATATTTAATTTTTTTAATGTTTTATATTCTATTCCGTTTGGTGAAATGACAACTTCTGGATTGCCTGATAGCATTCTTCTAAATCTTATGAATTTTCTTGTAAGAAGGGTAATTAAAAAGTGTAACAAAACCAATACGGCAAGTGGTAATATTCCATTTACTAGTGGTATGTTTAAATCACTCATCGGCACTGTTGCAAGGTCTGCTATAATTAGCGTTATGACAACTTCATACGGTTGCATTTGACCGATTTGCCTTTTGCCCATTAGTCTTAAAAATAACAATACAATTAAATATATTATAACTACTCTAATCAAAATTACTAACATATTATATTATTTTGTAGGAATGTTTTTTTTATGTACAAATTTTACAAAATCAAATAATTCTAATATTTTTGCTGAGATGATGAATAGTATTACACTTATTATACCAGATAATATTCCTGTAACAAGTGGGGACAATAAAATGTTTATAATATTTGCAATGTTATTTCCTACAAAACCTATTAAAATACTTATTACTAAATACATAATTACTGTATTTAAAAGATTTAAATCTTCTACTAAAAGAGCCTTTTTTATCATAAAAACATTTAGAATTGATATTAATGTCATTCCTACTAAAAAGCCTAAAATGATAGCATTTATACCTATAAATCTAGTAAATATTATTACTATTATAAGTATAGAAGTCCCCCCTAAAATATAATTTCGAAATGATTTTACTTCCATATTTAATGAATTTAGTATAGAATTAGTAATATTGCATAAAACAATAGGAAGAACAACAAAACTAGATAGTCGTAAAAGAATTCCAGATAGAGAATTGTTATATAAAATTATTCCTATAAAATCACCTACTGAAAGGTAAAGTGTGACAAATATACAGGCAATAAACAATGAAATATTTAAAGATTTTTTAGTTGTATTTGTAATTGTTTTATAGTCTTTTGAAATGTACAGAGATGATATGTTAGGAACGAGTACCATAGATAGTGAACCTATCACGCTTAAAGGTACGAAAAGCATAGGGAAAGTCATACCCATAATTATTCCAAATAGACTCATTGCTTCGCTGTTTGTAAGCCCTATTTTTACAAGTTCAAATGGAACTAAAATTGAAATTACAGGTTGTAAAATAGAAGATGCTACTCTAACTCCTGTAATAGGAAGAGCACTTTTTAAAACACCGTAATACTCACCTTTTTTGAAACAGAGTTTACCGCCATTTACTACATATAAAATGATTGCTAAAACACAACTGGCAAAACAGGAAATTGAAAAAGCGATTGCTGTATTTATTGTAGATTGTAAAACATCTTGAATGTTAAAGAGTAGTATAAATGTTGCAATGATTTTAACGATTTCTTCAAAAAATTCTGTAATGCTTACAAAAAAATATTCATTTTTTCCCCACATCGCACCGCGCAATATTGCATAAAAACTGCTAAATACAACTGCAGGAAGCATATACATTATAATTATTATAACTCTTTTGTCAGATATAAAAATAGATAATATATCTTGTCCGAAATAAAAAATTAAAGAGCAAAATGTAGATATTATAATTGCTATAATTAAACTAGATGTAACGACCTTATTTTTATTTTCAAATTTTAAGGAATTTTCATATACCGCAACCTTTTTGGCAGTAGTTAGTGGTAGTCCGCTTGCCACTAATGTTAATAAAATTCCTATTAAACTTGACGCTACCTGATAAAGACCTATGCCTTCAGCACCTATTTTTCTGGTCAAAAAAACTCTAAAAAAGAAACCTAACAATCTTGTTAGTATCGAAAATACTGTAACTATTGCAACTGCTTTAAATATTTTTTTCATAAATTGTCCAAAATATTATATTTTCACTATTTTTCAAATATGC
>CASFFI010000093.1 GCA_949293925.1 uncultured Christensenella sp.
CCATCTCCTCACAGAAGGCTGCTTTTCCAATTACTTGCATCTTTTTCTCCTTTTTTATTGCCTTTGGCTAGTATTATCTTAGCATACAAAATAATATTTTTACAAATGATTTTTTAAATTTTTTTCAAATTTCACTGAAAAATAAAGATGAAATTTTATTCTTTGTCCAAACAATTTTGTTTGACTACAAATTATTAAATAAAATTAAAAAAAGTACTACACATTTGAATGTGTTTGTGGTAATATATATTAGTTATTTTATAAGAGGTTTTTTATGGATATTAGAAATATTGCAATTATTGCGCACGTTGACCACGGTAAAACTTCTTTAGTAAATAGTTTACTAGTGCAAGGTGGCGCATTTAGAGAAAATCAAGAAGTCCAAGATAGAGTTATGGATTCTAACGCCTTGGAAAGAGAAAGAGGTATCACAATCTTAAGTAAAAACTGTGCGTGTATGTACAAGGGCACTAAAATAAATATTGTTGATACTCCAGGGCATGCTGATTTTGGTGGCGAGGTTGAACGAGTATTAAAAATGGTTGATGGTGTTTTATTAGTCGTTGACGCCTATGAAGGACCTATGCCTCAAACTAGATTTGTTCTCGAAAAAGCGTTGGCTTTGAATTTAAAAGTTATTGTTGTTATAAATAAAATTGATAAACCAGACGCTAGATTAAATGAAGTGCCAGATGAAGTACTTGAATTATTATTAGACTTAAATGCGACTGACGAACAATTAGAGAGTCCTTTTGTTTATGCAAGTGCAAGGCGTGGTATTGCAATGCTAGACCCAAATGATGAGGCAAAAGATATGTCTCCACTTTTTGATAAAATCATTTCGTATATTGCCCCACCAAAAGTAAATTTAGACTCACCTTTTCAGATGCTAGTTAGTTCTACTGAACAAAATGACTTTTTAGGGAAATTAGCAGTAGGCAAAGTTACATCGGGTAGACTTAATATCAATCAAATGTTATATGGGAAAAATTATTTTGAAGAAAATAAAAAATATAATGGTAAAGCTGTAAACATTTTTGCTTTTGAAGGTACAAAGCGTGTTCCAGTACAAGTTGGTGAAGCCGGAGATATTATTTGTATAGCAGGGTTGCCTGAAGTTACTATTGGCGATACTTTAAATGCTTCACAAGATATGGAAGCACTTCCTTTTGTTAAAATTTCAGAACCTAGTGTAGAAATGACATTTATGGTGAATGACAGTCCTTTCGCTGGTAAAGAAGGTAAATATGTTACTTCTAGACATTTAAGAGACAGACTTATGAAAGAGGCAGTTAAAGATTTATCACTACAAGTTGAAGAAACTGCAAGTTCTGACCAGTTTAAAGTAAAAGGTAGAGGTGAAATGCACCTAAGCATTTTGATAGAAAATATGCGTCGTGATGATTATGAATTCCAAGTAAGTCGTCCTAGAGTTTTATATAAAATGATTGATGGTGTAAGATATGAACCTATTGATAAAGTCGTATTAGATGTTCCTGAAGATTGTGTCGGCACTATTATGATGAGTATGGGCACTAAAAAAGGCGAATTAATCGAAATGAAGCCTGTTGGTAGCAGAATGCGTCTTGAATTTTATGTGCCATCAAGGGGATTGTTTGGTTATAAATCACAAATGCTCACTGACACTAAAGGTGAAGGTGTTATGAGTAGTGTATTTTATGAATATCAGCCATATAAGGGACATATTGAAAATAGAACTTTTGGTTCACTAATCGCGTTTGAAACAGGTGAAGCAATTACTTATGGTTTGTTCAATGCACAAAGTAGAGGGAAATTGTTGGTTGTTCCTGGAGAAAATGTTTACGCAGGACAAGTAGTGGGTATTAATCCTAAAAACGAAGATATTTCAGTAAATGTTTGCAAGAAAAAACAACTAACTAATATGAGAACTTCCGCTTCAGATGAGGCATTAAGGCTTACTCCTGTTCAACCTTTGACACTTGAAGAAGCACTAGAATTTATTGCTGACGATGAATTGGTAGAAGTAACACCTAAAAGTATTCGTATTAGAAAAGCAATACTTGACCACGGATTGCGTGCAAAATCTAAAAAAGTTGTTTCAGAGGATTAAATAGAGGATTAAAATGAACGATAATTATGAAAAGAGAAAGTCTAATATTGATTTTTTAAAAAGAATCGGTATTGCAATTTTAATTTCGTTACCTATTTGTTTAATTTTAGGCGTATTTTTGGAAATTAAAACTAATATTCCTAATTGGGCTCAAATTATAATGTTTGTGTTAATTGAATGCTTTGTACTATTTTTGGTATTTATGATTCATTTGGGTAACACACAGAAAAAAATTAAAGAAAACAAAGTTAAAGATGAAGATGTTTTTAAATAGGAGGCTTTATGGCTATCAATAAACCTAGAATGTTGCCACATAATATTGAAGCTGAACAATCGCTTTTAGGCTGTGTTTTTTTGAATATGGAAGCACAAGCATTATGTTTTTCCAAGTTAAACAAAGATGATTTTTACTCTAATGCTCACAAAGAAATTTTTTCAGCAATGTTTGAAATTTATCGAAAAAATAAGCCTGTTGATTATATTACAGTCAGTGGTTTTATGGAAGCAAACGGCAGTCTAGAAGATGCAGGTGGAATTTCGTATTTAGTGGAACTCACAAATATTGTGCCTAGTACTGCAAATTATAAAGAATATTATGAGATTGTAAAAAATACTTCTACTATTAGAAAAGTTATTGATGTATGTGAAAAAAGCATAGCGTTCAGTTATGAAAATGCTGACGCGAAACAGGTTCTTGAAAATGCTGAAAAATCAGTTTTAGACATTTCAAAAGAATTTGACACAAGCGAACTAATGCATATCAGTGATGGTATAACTCAAGTGATTTCTAGAATGGAAACAGTTTCGACTAATCCAGATGCTTTAAGAGGAATTAAAACGGGTTTCCCTAGTCTAGACAATTTAACAAATGGATTTCATAAAGGTGATTTGATTTTACTTGCTGCGCGACCTGGTATTGGTAAAACTTCACTTGCTATCAATATATGTGAAAATGCCGCAATTAATGGCAAATCTACTGTTGCAATATTTTCACTTGAAATGCCAATAAGCCAAATTGCTCAAAGGGTTATGTGTAGTGTCGCCCACATTTCTATGACAGAAGCGACAAATGGTCCAAAAGACACTTCAACTTGGGAAACAGTTTTGCAAGCAAAAGATGTTATATCTGATGCAAATCTGTTTATAGATGATAGTTCACTTTCTACCCCTATGACAATTTTGTCAAAATGCAGAAGATTAAAACACGAAAGAGGCGCATTAGACCTTGTTATGATAGACTATTTGCAACTTATGAAAAGCGATGGCAAAACTGAAAGCAGACAACAAGAGGTTAGTGAACTTACTAGAAGTTTAAAGATAATTGCAAGAGAACTTGAAGTACCTATAATTGTATTATCACAATTGTCAAGAGATATTGAAAAAAGGGAAGACCATACTCCTCAACTATCAGATTTAAGAGAAAGTGGTTCTATAGAACAAGATGCAGATATTGTTATGTTTATTGATAGAACTAATGAAATAGAAGTTAAAGATGAAAATGAGGATATTTCTGTTGACCAAGATTGTGCATTAATTATCGAAAAGCACAGAAATGGTGCTTTAGGTAGAATTCAATTGAAATGGGCGGGAGAATATACTAAATTTTACGAACCTAAGTATTCAAAAGATTTTGCAAATAGAAACAAATTGGTAAATAATGAAACAAGTGTAGATAATAAAACAGAAGAAATTTTAACACCGGTTAGCGACAGTGCCTTAGACGATATATTCTAAAAGGAGATATTATGATAATTGACGAGATTAATAAAGAAAACTTACAAGCGCTTAAAGAAAAAGATACAGTAAAAAAGACAGTGCTAGGAGTTGTGAAAAATAAATATTTATTAGCAAATGTAGAAGCAAGAAAAAATGGTAAAGAATTAACAGATTTAGATATGATTTCAATACTTCAAAAGACAGTGAAAGAATTAGAAGAAGAAGCACAATCATATTTAACAGCAGGAAGAAAAGAATCTTTTGATGAAATTACAAGACAAAAAGAAATTATTTCAAAATTCTTGCCTCAAATGATGAGCGAAGATGAAATAAAATTAGAAATTTCAAAATTGCAAGATAAATCATTGCCTAGCATAATGAAGCATTTTAAAGCAAATTTTCAAGGCAAAGTTGATATGGCAAAAGTAAATAAAATCGCAAGAGAAATGTAAGGAGTGTTATGAATAAATTTATTACAATTAATTTATCTTGGCCGTATGCTAACGGAGAAATGCACATAGG
>CASFFI010000094.1 GCA_949293925.1 uncultured Christensenella sp.
GCACGCAAACAAAGTGAAGCTCATTGCGCATAAAACCAGTGCAACAACAAGCCCTTTTAGCTTTTTCATACAAAATTCTCCTTTTTTGTTTTGTAAAACATATGAATTTGGTGTTCTTTAGTAGTTTACGAAAAAATTGATTTTCTATGCAAAATTTTTAAAACCCCTTCTAAAATTTTTGCATGAACTGATTTCTTTTTTATGTTTTTGCAAGAAAAATTGTTAATAAAAAAACAAATTTTTTTTAAAAGCGGATTTTACATTGGGGAAATCAATCATTTTTTGCGCGTTCTACACAAGCGTTTACTGCGTATTTAATATATATACGCAGAGTTCATGTGTTTTACAAGTTTTATTTTATCACAAAAAAAACAAAATATGTCAACTTTATTTACATGTTTTTACATATTTTTTTAAGTTTTTGTTATTATCTGCTTAAAACTAACATATGTTCACGTTTGCTGTTCTTGAATAAAAATTTTGGTGTTTTTAATAATTAACCTAATCTTCTTTAGCCGCATATTAAATTATATTGCATAATTAGGAAGATTTTATGAATCAGAATTATTTAAGAATTTTAGAAAGTCGAACCGCACAGGAAAAATATTTGATTGCACAAAACACGCGCGCAGACATTATAGGCGAACTGGATGCCATAATTCAATACGAAAGGCACATTGCGGAAGTTAACGATGCCATAACTAAAAAAACTTTGGACGATATAGTTATGGAAGAAAAACTTCACGTTGGGCAACTTTTTGGGCTGCTTTTTCAAGTTGACCCAGAGGCAAAAAACCAGTTTGAAAAAGGAATTAACGAATTTTTAACAAGCAGCGGCAACTACAATTAAGCGACTGACAATTAACTTATTAAATTATTAACAATTGTGCAACTAAACAATTAATAACCAATTAATAAAACATTAATTAATTGAAGTTTTGGCAAGTTTGTTTTTTATTTATGTTATAATTTATATTATAAATTAGCGTTGTTTTCTTTGCGAATATTAAAAAAATTTTTATAAAAACCTTTTAAAAAAAAGCTATGCCAGCAAAAAAGTTTATACACGCGCACCAACGCACCCATAGCCAACCTCTGTCCGTGAGGTGCGCGCAGTTTGACATATGTGCTTATTCAACTTTTTAATAAGGTTTTATTTTTTTACACCACTTTTCTTAAAAACATTATAAAATACTATGCATAAAAATATAATTTTGCACTATTCACGAAAAAATTATGAAATACTAGCCACAAGAAAATCATAAAATACTAGCCACAAGAAAGAAGTTGTGATATAATAAACACATTCAATTTTAAGGAGCAAAAATGAAGGTTCTGGAAGTTAATAATTTAAGAAAAGAATATCCCTCTTTCACTCTTAATAATATTTGTTTTTCTATTGAACAAGGGCACATTGTTGGACTAATTGGGCGAAATGGCGCTGGCAAAAGCACCGCCATAAAAGGGATTTTAAATCTTATTCAAACAACTGGCGAGATTAAATATTTTGAAAGAAACTTTCGCGAAAACGAAAGCTGGGCAAAAGAAAAACTTGGCTATGTCAGCGGCGGCTTTAGGCATTATCCACTTAAAAAACTTTCTGTTATCAGCAAGGCCTTTTCTATGTTCTATCCCAACTGGAATCAGCAAAAATTTGAACATTTTTTAAAAATTTTTAACCTCGACATCAACAAAAAAGTTTCCGAACTTTCTGAGGGAATGAAGGTTAAGTTTTCGATTGCTTTGGCGCTTTCGCACAATGCCGAACTGCTGATTATGGACGAGCCAACAAGCGGCATGGACCCTCTTTCGCGCGAAGAATTTTGTGACATTCTTCTTAATTTGGTGGCCGAAGAAAACATTTCTGTGTTGTTTTCCACGCACATAACCACAGACCTTGAACGCGTTGCCGACGACGTGATTTATATTTCAGAAGGCAAGGTTTTAGTGCAAGATAGTTTGGAAAATTTGCTTAAAAACTATCAAATTGCTTTGTTTAAATCAGAGGCAGACGCAAAAAATTGCGAAGATGTTATCGGGCTTAAAAAAATTAAAAACGGATTTGAAGCACTTGTTAAAAGTAGTTCCAAAATTTCAAACGCAACCTTAGAGCCCGCCACTTTGGACAGTGTTATGATTCATTTGGAAATTGAAAACAAAAAATAAGAAGTTTGTTATCTTATAATTATAAATTCGTAAAAAAATAATAATTAATTAAAAATTTTTAGATAGTTTTTCTTGTTCCAAAACTTTTAATAAAAAAACCTTTTGAATTAGTTTAACAAAAAATTGGTTTATCCGCGCGCACCAACGCACTCATAGCCACCCTCTGCCCGTGAGGTGCGCGCAGCCCGCTAAAGGCAAACTCAAACTTTTTAATAGGTTTTATAAAAAACAAAATCTAGGAGGCAAACAAATGCTTAAACCATTATTGAAAAAAGAATTTTTACTGGCCTTGCACCCAACTTTTTACATATATTTAATGTTTATATTTTTTGTTTTTATTCCAAATTATCCCTATGAGGTGATTTTCTTTTTTATTTCTCTTTCAATATTTTTTATCTGTCAGCAAGGCCGGGAAAACAAAGACTTAACTTTCACTTGCCCACTACCTGTTAAAAAGCGTGAAGTTGCCCTCGCCCGAATTGTGATGTGCGTTATTTTGCAAGTTTTACAAGTTGTTTTGCTTTGTTTGCTGATTTTTATTAAATCATTTATTGATGCCCCAGTTAACCAAGCGGGGCTTGAAGCAAACATTGCTCTTGTTGGGGTTGGGCTTATTATTTTGTCCATCTTTAATATTATATTTTTCCCGATGTATTTCAAAAACCCAAACAAGATAGGTAAACCATTTTTACTCGCCTCCATTGCAAACTTTTTGTTTATTTTTGTGATTGTTGCGCTTTGTTTTGCAAGCCCGATTTTCGCAACCTACATAGACACGCCCGACCCTATTTACATTGGTTACAAACTAATTGTTTTGGGAATTGGAATTGTTTTATACATTGCTTTAACAATTTTATCGGCTTATCTTTCTATGAAAAACTTTGAAAAAGTTGATTTATAAATTTGTGATTTTGCTAGTTATTTAAAAATTCTATATAAACCTTATGAATTTAGTTTTGCTGCGCAGGCAAGTTTATACGCGCGCACCAACGCACCCATAGCCACCCTCTGCCCGTGAGGTGCGCGCAGCCCCGCAAGCAGCTAGTTAAACTTTTTTCATAA